>CAJNDC010000004.1:0-185542 GCA_905221415.1 bacterium | reverse complement strand
ACCCCTTGACCAACGGACCTGAGCTTTTCAACTCTTTCTATTATACCGACTTTTCCTACTTTGTCAAGATCTTTTTTTCAGTGAATTTGATTTTTTCTTTTCTTCACTAACTTAACTACTGCTTCCGTTCGTGCAGTGTGGGGAAACATATCGACCGACTGGATATACTGGAGATCATAGACTTTTACCAGTTTAACTAAATCTCGAGCCAAGGTCGAAACATTGCAGGATACATAGACCATTTTTTCTGGAACATAGGTCAGAATGGTATCCAGTAGCTTATCATCTAAGCCTGTACGAGGAGGATCGACTATCAATGCATCCGCTCGGTAGCCATCACATTAGAACATAAAAAGAGAGGTCAAACCTCTCTAAATTTATTTTTCTTCACTCATTTTTGATTTTACTTCATCATAAGATAGGGCGTGAGATTCCTCTTCTACAGTCTCAGGCATTTTTCCTGTTTCGTAAAGAGATTTAATCTGTGTACTATCCAATGTTTCGTATTTCAACAATGCTTCTGCAATCAACTTGTGGGTTTCACGATTTGATTGAATAATTTCAGCTGCTTTATTTCGTGCCTCATTTAATAATAAACGTACTTCTTCATCAATCTCATAGGATGTTTGTTCTGAAATTGATTTTTGAGGACTTTGTGCACCAAACATAGCATGATTTCCTTCGTATTGAACTGGTCCTAGTTTTTCACTCATACCATATTCAGTGACCATTGCACGCGCCATCTGAGTAGCTTGTTCAAAGTCATTTGAGGCCCCTGTAGTTTGAACATTAAAGATAATTTCTTCAGCTACACGTCCACCCATTAAGCCAGCCAATTGCTCTTTCATATCTTCTTTAGACAGGAGCATTTGATCTTCTTTAGGAAGTGCAATCATGTATCCGCCTGCACGTCCACGTGGTACAATGGTAACTTTATGAACAACACGGGCATTTGACAAAACTAAACCAACAATGGTATGTCCAGCCTCATGATAAGCAACCAATTCACGTTCTCTTTGTGATACTGTTTTATCCTTCTTAGATGGTCCAGCAATCACTCTGTCCTCTGCCTCATCAATATCTGAAGCATCAATGATTGATTTGTTGCGACGGGCTGCAACCAAAGCTGCCTCGTTTAGAACATTTTCTAAGTCAGCTCCCACAAATCCTGGGGTTTGTTGGGCAACTAGTTTCAAATCAACATCTTCTGCCAGAGGTTTATTTTTAGCGTGAACTTTCAAGATTGCTTCACGACCTTTAACATCAGGACGGCCAACTAAGACTTTTCTATCAAAACGTCCTGGGCGGAGAAGAGCTGGATCTAGAACATCTGAACGGTTAGTTGCAGCGATAACGATGATTCCTTCGTTTCCCTCAAAACCATCCATCTCAATCAGGAGTTGGTTCAAAGTTTGCTCACGTTCATCATTTCCTCCACCGAGGCCGACACCACGTTGGCGACCAACAGCATCAATTTCATCGATAAAGATGATGGCTGGCGCTGCTTTTTTTGCATCCTCAAAAAGAGAACGAACACGGCTTGCCCCAACTCCGACAAACATTTCTACAAAGTCAGAACCTGAAATACTAAAGAATGGAACTCCTGCTTCTCCAGCAACTGCCTTAGCAAGTAAGGTCTTACCTGTTCCCGGAGGTCCCTCCAAAAGAACACCTGCAGGAATACGCGCACCAAGTTTTGTAAATCGTTTTGGATCTTTTAGGAATTCAACAACTTCGACTAATTCTTGTTTTTCTTCCTCGGCACCAGCAACATCCGAGAAACGTACCTTGATATCTTCTTTGTTTGCAGCTTTGGCCTTACTACGTCCAAAACTCATTGGATTTCTGCTATTATTTCCTCCCATATTTCCCATCATAGAGAATAGGAAGAAGAAGAGAATAGCAAATGGCACAACAGACACAAGGATATTGATCCACATACCACTTGAACTCTCATGTTTGACTGTAACCTCAGCCTGATGTTCAGAAGCAAGTTTTTGCAATTCTGAAACTGTTGAATCAGACGGAAGAATAGTACTTGAGAATCTTTCTACTGTTGTAGCTGTAGGAGTAAAAAATTGAATTCCTGTTTCTTCTTTACTAGTCTTAGGATTTTTATAAACACCAGACACTTCAATGATGCTACCATTTGGCTGATAGGTTAATTCTTTTACATTGTCTGCTGTAATTTCTTTTACCAATTCTGTATAGTTAATTTTTTCGCTTCGTCCAGCAGTATTTCCAGAGTAAAAATACTGGAATCCTGTCACAAGGAAGAAGATAATTAACAAGTAGAGAAATGGGTTTCTAACTAAACCATTATTTTGTTTTTTCATTAAAAATAAATCTTTCTAATTTGAATAAACTTCTTCTTTCAATACTCCGACATAAGGAAGGTTACGATAATTTTCCTTATAATCCAGACCATAACCTACTACAAACTCATTTGGAATAGTAAAACAAGTATAATCCGCTTCAATTTCAACAACACGTCCCTCTGGTTTGTCCAACAAAGTCGCGATTTTAACAGAAGCTGCTTCTCTTGCAATAAACATATCTCGCAAATTTTTCAAAGTTTGACCTGTATCGATGATATCCTCTACAAATAAAACATGTCTCCCTTTGATATCTTGCGTCACGTCTTGCTTGATATTGATGACACCACTACTTGCTGTTCCACCATGGTAACTAGATACCATCATGAAGTCCATCTCAATATGCGTATCAATATGTTTGACCAATTCAGCCATAAAAGGAATCGATCCTTTCAGAATTCCAATAAGAATTGGATTTTTTTCCTCATATTCTTTTGTTAGTTGTGCACCTAGCTTTTTAGCTGCTTCTGTAATTTCATCATGTGAAACGAGGATTTTTTTAATATCGTGTTCTAACATCTTTTTACCTATCTATTTTTTCTATATAAATTACAGTGTTCATTATATCATTTTTCGTGTTTTTACTCAAATCACTGGTCGCAATTCCTAAAATTGAGACAATTTCTCCAAATTGCTCAATAATAGGGGTTGTTTTTCGTTTTTCAATGGGGATTTTCAAATCTATAAATAAACGTCTCAGTTTCTTTCGATGCCCATTCAGGATAAGAACATCGCCAGGTTTTCGACATCTAATATGTACAGATGTTTCCCGTGAAACCGTTACTTTTTGAACAAAATCCCCTTCAATAGGAATGCCAAAGGAAAATAAATAGCCCATATATCGAACTTGATTTTGATAGTGTAACACAAGTTCATCTTCCTTTTCATCGGCCTGAGGACTGATTTTACAAATCTGAAACCGTTGATACTCTTTTATCAATTCATAGCCATTTTTAAGAGAGTGACGATACTGGCTTTTAGTTGCTAAAATCTGTCGAACTTCGGCAAATTGAGCCTTTGTCAGATTTAAGTCTGGAAATTGATTAAGATAGTTCTGGAGCAAGATTCCTTGAGTTTGTTGAGAGTATGAAAATAGCTCATTCAAATCTTCCACATCAATTTGTTTCGAAAGTTCCGTTATTGTTGCTTGGTAATCTGAAATTTCCCTTCCTAAATCTAAAAGGGCGGATTTAAGACGAGGATTTTCTTTTTCAAGTTCTGGTAAATACCTATTCCGAATGCGATTGCGAAAATAGGTATTTTCCTGATTTGTTTGATCTTCAAAATGAAAAATTGGTGGAAAATCCTTTTTATGAAAAGGTAACAAGGGACGGATGATTTCAATATCATCAACTACTTGACCTTCTTTTATTCCTGTTAAATGACGTAGCCGACTTCCTCGAATCAAGCGCATCAAAATCGTTTCAACTTGATCATCTGCATGGTGGGCAGTAACCAAGGCGGTCGCTCCAACCTCTTTCATGATTTTCCTAAAAAAATCATAACGAAACTCTCGAGCACGCGCTTCTGAAAAGTCTCCTGAAAAACTTGTGATATAAATAGGAAGTCCAGCTGCATCAGCTAACTTCCTTAGTTCATTTTCCTCCCAGTCAGACTCCCTTCTCTGCTTGTGATTGACATGTGCTACAATCAGCTCAATTTCTAACTCATTTTGATAAGTAGACAATAGATGGAATAAAAACATTGAATCCTGTCCGCCAGACAAAGCTAACACGACTTTCGAATGTTTTTTGAAATACTCTTTTCGGAGAAAATGATTTAAAAAATCCTGTTCTCTCATTTTAGAACCTCATAGACATCCTTGGCTATCTTAGCAATAGTATCATAATCAGAATTTTTAGTGAAAATGGAGAGAACGAAAGGAGAGTCCGTATAGACAATGGCAGTGTCATGTTTAAACTCGTCGGCATCTCCAATTTTATGAGCTACCTTAACCGAAACACCTTTTGCGATTCTTTGGTTGTCAAAATCAGTCTTACTTAGAGACTCTAAGACAAAACCATTCTGATTATAAATAGCTTCCATGACTTTTCCAGCCATTTTTGAAGAAGTTAGTTTATCATTCACATCCCAATCTTCGCCCATAATGGTGGACATTTTTTCTTTGAAAGCCCCGTCAGATTGATTAGTCACGTAATAACCTAAAATATTATGAGCAACATTATCAGACTCTTTTGTTACCTTGGTAATTAACTGTTGAAGACTGTATTCTTTGTTATCTTCTTTTTTAGGTAAGCTACCACTACCTTCTGGTTTATAGGATCCAGGGAAACTATTTACTTCTGGGATATACTTGAAACTACTGTCTAGCGTATATTCCCCTTGATTTATCTTATCTTGAGCATAATAAAGATAGGCTAGTTTCAAGATGCTAGCTGCATAAAGTTTGCTGTCTTCATTCACCCCAGCCTCTTTGCCTGTACTCAGCTGTTTAACATAAATAGAATAATTTTCATTCTGATAGTTGTTTGATAAAACTTCTTGAACCTTATGAATGCGATTGTCTTCTTCTGAGACGAACTCTTTTGATACCCACCCAACTTGATCAATATGAAGAAATTCTTGTCCCTCAGCAAAGAGAGCTCTATCCACCGTTACAAGTTGATAGGGAGAGAGGGATGAAGAAATTTCTTTCGCATCATAGGGACTGTTATAGATAACAAACCCCTGCTCCAACCATACTTGTCTATTTTGAGTTTGAACTTGACTTTGATCATAGACCAAACGCTTATCTGCAAGGATAAACTGGTGATTATCTAATTTAAAAACAGGAACACCTTGTCTATTCAAACGCCATTCTACTATTTTAAAGGTGGTTTCAGGAGTCAATTTACCAGACTCCTTGACAAGATCCTCATTAGCATAGACAGCTGTTTCTCCATATACCATTGGGGATTCCAGAGTTTCTTTATAGTAGAATCCATAATCAGACTCGGTTAGATAATAAATTTCTTGCGAAGAGTAAGGAAGCTGTTTTTCTGTGCTAACTACTCTTGAGGTTATGATAAAAGCAGGTAGCAATAAAACTACTAAGAACTTACGCATTCTTCTCTTCCCTTTCTTCTTGTAATCGTAATAAATGGTTTTTAGCTGCCAATTCCTCTAATTTTTCATCTGATAAACTTAAAAATTGTTCAACAACTTCCAATAAATTTTCCATGACATTACCTCGGAAGCAAATCAGGAATTGTGTAAATTGCTTCTCGTTTCTTTGAGTAATAGTACTTGGCGCGTGCATATTTTGCTACATAGTCTTCATCTTTCAACTTTGCAGCAAAAGCAGATTCCTTGTCCTTTTCATCACTGAGAGTTTGATACTGCTCTTTCAACTCTGTCAATTGCTGACGACGTTGCAGTAACTGATTATAGCTTTGGGCCAGATTATAGGTCGGTAAAATAAACAATAAAATCATCAAAATCAGAACCCAACCCATAAAGCGATTCCTCTTTTGTCTCTCCTTCATCAAGTAACGACGACGTTGGTGTTCATTTTGAATAAAAGAATTATTCATCTGTACAATATTTTTAGACATTTTCTTCTACCCGTGTTTCACTGAGAATTTCATACATGCCTGCTGCATCTTCTTTTTTTGTACTATCTTTCATCTCTAGTACTTTAACAAGCAACAACTTATTTCCAAAGCGAATTTCAACTTGGTCATCAACTTTCAAATCCGTTGAACTTTTGGCCAAGATTCCATTCACCTTGATTCTACCTTTATCTGCTACTTCTTTTGCAACTGTGCGGCGCTTAATAATTCGTGATACTTTTAAATACTTGTCTAATCTCATTTTTATTACCTCAAATTATTATTGTACCATTTTTATCCTTTTTATAGAAGAAAAATGTTAAATGGGATTTGCTTCCTTTGATTCTTTTATCTCTAATAAGCTTTCTCCAAAAATCAGCAAACCTTCTAAAATTTCATAATCCTTCTTGTTTTGGACATCGAATACAACTTCCATTAATCCCTTATTCTCAGCTATGGCTGCTTTTAAGTTCGTTGCGGATAAGGCTTTAAAATAATCTTGAGCCAAGAATAGTCGTTGAGTGACTTTTTCAAATTGAACTGTAATCTTATTTTCTTTTCTCTCTACACGTTCTACAAAGACCTTGTCAAAATATGCCTTGACCAAACCAATCTCTAAAAGATAGGCTACTACATCTGGGTATTCTCCAAAGCGATCCATCAATTCTTCTTGTAGTTCTTCATAGTTGACACGATTGTCAATTTGACGAATTTTCTTGTAAATTTCAATCTTATGTCGTTGGTCAGAAATATAAGTATCAGGAAGATAAGCATCAATTTGTAAAATCAACTCAGCATTTCCTTTGATTCTTTTATTCCCATTACCGTTCCGTTTAGCAATAGCTTCTTCTAGTAACTGAGAATACAATTCAAAACCAACAGAATCAATGAAACCAGACTGCGATTTTCCTAGGAGATTTCCTGCTCCACGAATCGAAAGATCTCGCATCGCAATCTTAAATCCTGAGCCTAATTCTGTAAATCCCTTAATCGCTTCTAATCTCTTCTCAGAGACTTCACTAATTGATTTTTCTGGACGATACATGAGATAGGCATAGGCAATGCGATTGCTCCGACCAACTCTTCCTCTTAATTGATACAAGGTTGACAAACCCATATGGTCTGCATTTTCAATAAATAAGGTATTGGCGTTTGGAATGTCAACGCCTGTTTCAATTATGGTAGTTGTCACCAAAATATCATATTGGCCTTCAATAAAATCCAATAGAGTGTTTTCTAACTGAATTTCACTCATTTGTCCATGAACAAACCCAATCGAAGCTTCTGGAATCAACTCCTGTAATTCTGAAACCTTCCGATCAATAGTGTCAACTTTGTTGTAAAGATAGTAAACTTGACCTCCACGCTCCATTTCACGCAAGACAGCATCACGAATGACACTAGGATTCTTCTCCAATACATAGGTTTGCACTGGATAACGATTGGTCGGAGGTGTTTCAATAACAGACAAATCTCGGATTCCTAGCATAGACATGTGGAGAGTACGAGGGATTGGTGTTGCTGTCAAGGTTAGAACATCTACTTGTTTTTTTAGTTCTTTCAAAGTTTCCTTATGCTTAACACCGAATCGCTGTTCCTCATCAATAATCATCAAGCCCAAATCAGCAAACACAACATCTTTTGACAAAACACGATGCGTTCCAATCAAAATATCAACTTGACCATTCTTTAATTTTTCAAGTGTCTCTGCCTGCTCTTTTTTACTTCTAAAGCGACTCAAAACATCAATATTAACAGCAAAATTTTGGAATCGTTCCTTAAAATTCGTATAGTGCTGTTGTGCTAAAACCGTCGTCGGAACTAGAACGACCACCTGTTTGTGATCATTGACCGCCTTAAAGGCAGCACGCATTGCAACTTCAGTCTTCCCAAAACCAACATCCCCAACTAAAAGTCGATCCATGGGATGAGAATCCTGCATATCTCTCTTAATTTCCTCAATACTACGAAGTTGATCATCCGTTTCAACATAAGGGAAGGCATCATCAAAAGCCTGTTGATCTTCATCATCAGCTGAGAAAGCAAAACCCTTCAACTGACTACGCTCAGAATACAGTTTGATTAAATCGTCAGCTATATCCTCTACCTGGTTCTTAACTTTTTGCTTGGCCTTTTTGAAATGACCGTCATTTAATTTATTAAGTTTAGGAGGTTTCCCATCACTTGAAACATATTTAGACAGTAACTGAATCTGCTCTACTGGGATGGAGATTTGGTCACCATTTTGATACTGTACACTAACATAATCACGGTGAATTCCTTTGATTTCAATGGTTTCAATCCCTAGATATTGACCAATTCCATGGATATGGTGAACAACGTAGTCCCCTTTTTCAAGTTCATTATAATCTTTTAATCGCTCTGCATTTGACGTATGTTGTCTTCGAAAACGACGTTTTAATTTCTTTTGAAAAATCTCATGTTCAGTAATCAAGAGAATTTTTTCATCTACAAAATGAAAACCATGTCTTAGGTTACCCTCAATTAAGTTTACAGATTTTTTACAGATACTTGACTTATCTTTAGAATCCAATTTAATCTTGTATTCCTCTAAAACATCCTCCAATGTTTTACTTCCCATTGAATTGCTAGACTGCAAAACAATGGTGTAGTCCATTTTTTTATATCGCTCAATTTCTTCTTTAAGAAAAGAAAATTGATTGAAAAACTCCTGCATAGGGTATTGATTAAATTGATAAATGTGGTCAAACTTGAGATTTCCTAAACCCTTTTGCAGATTGGAGAAAAAGGTAACTGGACTTTGTTTTTTATAGGTTTGCTCTGTATCTGCAAAATACTGCATCTCAGAAAATGATTTACCATTCTGTAAATCTTCTGTAAAGTATTGTGCTAATTCTCTTTCAAAGGCTTCATACTGATTCATCAATTTTTGGTAATCATCAAAAAACACTGGTGTATCTTTTTCAATATAATCAAATATAGTCCATGTTTTATCGTAACATAAAGATAAAAACTTTCGACTATCTGAATGTACTTGTTTTTGATGAAAACTTGACAAAATCTCTTCTAGATAGGATTTCAAAATTGGTGATAGAGTCTTCGAAATTTGCTTTTCTAAAGCTGACTGTCCTCGTTGATAATCCTTTTCTCTCAAAAGCATATCACTAGCTGGAAAGATAGTAAGTTCTGTCTGATTTTCTTTTGATAATTGTGTTTCGACTTCAAAAGTACGAATACCATCTACTTCATCGCCAAAAAACTCGATTCGGAAAGGTTCTAACTGAGACATCTCAAAAATATCTAAAATATCTCCTCGAATACTAAACTCACCTTGTGTCTGTACTTGAGTAACTTTTCGATAGCCAATTTCCTTTAACTGGTGAAGTAGCTCGTGTTGGTCATATTCTTCTCCAACTGCAATCCTTATAATACTTTCTTTAAATCTAGTCGGAGAGGGTAAAATCAACCGACTCGCTGCGATATTACAAACTAAAATCCCTTTCTTAGACGGATCACTCAAAAAACGCAAGGCCTCAACCCGCGAAATGATTTTTTCTTGTGAAGACATCAAAAACTCTACCATAGGAGAGTCATCTACCAAAAAAGGATGGACAAGTTCCTCTCCTAAGAGAGAAAGAAGATCACTGATAATTCGTTCTGCTTCTCCATAAGTTGAAATCAGTAACACAATCTTATTTTCTTTCTCTAGACTGCTTGCAATTGCAAGAGCCTTAGTAGACGTTGATAAACCAAGTATTAGTTGTCTTTTCTTATCTATCAGATTTTGATGCCATTTTTTTATCTGATCATTTTCTGAGAATAAATCTAATAAAGTCACCATTTAGCCATTATACCTCTGCATTGTTTTCTCAAAGTTTTTTTCTTGCAAATAGTAATTTACAGCATCGTCAACCTTGTCAATTGACTGTAAAATACCTACATAGTCATCCTGATCAAACTTACTTAAAACATGGTGAACAACTGACATTCCATTTTTAGGTCTTCCGATTCCGATCTTAACACGATTAAAAATCTGAGTCCCTATATGTTGAATAATAGACTTGATGCCATTATGACCACCTGCTGAGCCCTTTGCTCTTAAACGAATTTTTCCAACTTCCATGTCAAGGTCGTCGTAAATAACGAGTAAATCTTCAATATCCAAACCATAGTAAGTCAATAAAGCATGAACAGCTTTCCCGCTTTCATTCATAAACGTCGTTGGTTTGACAAGATAAATTTTTTCACCATTAAGAAAAAAAGATGCTAGGTCAGCTTGAAATATCTTATCATGTGTAAAGGTGACATTTTGTTTTTTAGCTAATTGGTCAATCAACATAAAACCAACATTGTGCTTTGTTTCAAAATATTTATCCCCTGGATTTCCTAATCCAACAAGTAATTTAGTCATTTATTTTCCTTTCAAAAGCCAAAAGGGTTGGAATTTTTTTTCCAACCTAATTGACACTATTTATTAAATGTTATTAAACATTAAAGCGGAATTCCATGATATCGCCATCTTGAACGATATATTCTTTTCCTTCTTCACGTAAGCGTCCAGCTTCTTTTACAGCCTTTTCAGATCCGTATTTCACTAGATCCTCATATGACATGGTTACTGCACGAATAAAGCCTTTTTCAAAGTCTGAGTGGATAATACCAGCTGCTTGAGGAGCTTTCATCCCTCGCTTAAAGGTCCAAGCACGGACTTCTTTTTCACCAGCTGTAAAGTAAGTTCCGAGTCCTAGTAGATGGTAAGCAGCTCGAGTCAATTTATCAACGCCTGATTCTGTCAAGCCAAGTGCTTCAAGAAATTCTTGCTTATCTTCATCGTCTAACTCAGAAATTTCTTCTTCAGCACGCGCAGAAATAACTACCACTTCAGCATTTTCTGTCGCTGCAAATTCTCGAATTTGCTTCACATATTCGATAGAATCTGGATCTGAAACTACATCCTCATCCACATTAGCAACATAAAGAACTGGTTTAGTGGTCAAAAGGAAGAGACCTTTAACAATCTTTTGTTCCTCATCTGTAAATTCAATGGTACGAGCTGATTTTCCATCTTCAAGGACTGGTTTAATCTTTTGAAGAACGTTAAACTCTGCTACTGATTCTTTATCTTTTTGCGTACGTGCCATCTTTTCTACACGCGCGTAGCGTTTATTAACTGATTCTAAGTCAGCAAGAATCAACTCTAGGTTAATGGTATCAATATCTGCAAGTGGATCCACAAAGGCGTCTTCACGTCCTTGCTCGCGCATAACATTTTCATCATCAAAAGCACGAACTACGTGAACAATCGCATCTACTTCACGGATATTGGCTAAGAATTTATTTCCTAGACCTTCTCCTTTTGATGCTCCTTTTACAATCCCTGCAATATCTGTAAATTCAAAGGTTGTTGGAACTGTCTTTTTAGGAGTAATCATTTCGGTTAGTTTTTGTAGGCGTTTATCTGGAACTTCTACCATCCCAACATTTGGATCAATAGTCGCAAATGGGTAGTTTGCCGCCTCTGCTCCTGCTTTTGTAATTGCATTAAAAAGGGTTGATTTACCAACGTTTGGCAAACCAACGATACCTGCTGTTAAAGCCATAGTTTCTCATTCTCCGTTCTCATTTCAATCCCTAACATTATAACACAAAAAGGGAAAACTTGCTAACCCTCTAACTAAGGGTTCTTAGTCAATAATCTTATTCATTTTTTGTTCAAAATCATAGCGACTCATCATAACAACGTGATCACAATTGCTACATTTGATTTTGATATCTGCCCCTACACGGGTAATTTCCCAACGATTAGCTTTTTTTCCTGTTGACTTAATTATACAAGCATGAGGTTTTTTCATCTCAACAAAATTTCCAACTTGATACATACTACTCTCCTTTTCTTTTTTGATTATATCATAAAAGAGGCGAGCCAGGCTCAACCTCTTTCACTTAATTTGTTCGAACTGGTGTAATAAGCTGCATGAAGTCTTCGTCAGTATCTGCTGGCACAAGAGTAAATGGACGAACTGCTGAGATAAAGCTAATGATCACCTTCTCGCTATTTAAAGCCTTGAGGGAATCAATCAAGTAAGTTGGGTTGAAACTAATAGTCAAATCATCCCCAGTCACCTGCTCCGTATCGATTTCTTCGTTTACTTTACCAACTTCTGGAGAGTGAACATGGGCGCTAACAACTCCACCTTTAATTTCAAGCTTCACAGTACCATTTTGAGTCGCACTTGATAAGAG
Organism: bacterium; assembly: GCA_905221415.1. Taxonomy (GTDB): domain Bacteria; phylum Bacillota; class Bacilli; order Lactobacillales; family Streptococcaceae; genus Streptococcus. The sequence continues at coordinate 173,391 of CAJNDC010000004.1, read as the reverse complement.
ACGTGCACGCTCCATAGATTGACGCAAATTAACCACATCAAAAGTAATTGTAGTGTTAAAGTCTGTTGGAATCAAGCGATCTGTATCAGGATAATTACCTTCTAGTAGACGAGTGTAGAAGCTAATATTTTCGCTTCTAAAGAGGATTTGATTATTTGCAAAGAAAATCTCTACAGTTTCAATATCATCTGTAAATACCGCTGAAAATTCGCGTAGAGAACGACTAGGAATTACTACATCGAAATCATCACCATTTTTTTCAAGAGTCAATTTCTTTTGGCTAAGGCGGTGTGAGTCTGTCGCAACTGTTTTTAGTTCTTTGTGTTGGCTCAATACGAAGTGGACACCTGTTAAGATTGGACGACTTTCTTGTGTACTTGCAGCAAAAGCTGTTTCATTGATAATTTTCTTGAGTAGTTTGGTTTCAAGAACCAAAGGTGTGCTTGCTGAAATTTCTTGAATACGAGGATATTGTTCGCTATCTTTTCCTTTTAGAGTAATTTCTGATTTGCCACTTGTTAAAACAATTTGTTTTTTTTCAATCTCTTTGAAATCTAGCATTACATCTGGAAGACTAGACACCACATTGATAAAGAAAGAAGCTTCAAGAAGAATCGAGCCCAAAGAAGTAATCAAGAGACCAGCATCTTCATTCTTTTGAGAAATGAAATTTTCAATAGAAATTTGACCGTTTGATCCAATTAAAGTAATTCCTTCATTGGTAACGTCAATTTTGATTGTTGATAAAATTGGAATAGCGTTTTTAGAGCTTATTGCTCTTTTTGTAGTATTTAAGGCTTGTAGAAATAAATTTTTATTGATTGAAAAATGAATCATGGATTCTCCTTTATTTATTTTTAGTATTAGAAAGTTAATAGTAATAATAGAGTGTGTGAATTCTGTGGAAAACTAGGTGTTATTTAGTAAATTCAAGCTTTGGAGCTTGTTTAAAAAATGTGGATAAAAAAGATAAGAAAGGGAAAGTTATCCACAAGCTACTTAATTTTCTTTTTGATTGCTTCTACTTCTAAACGTAAATTATCGTCTTCGTCAATCAGTGATTTAATTTTGGCATGGGCATGAATAACGGTGGTGTGATCCTTTCCGCCAAATTCTTTTCCTATTTTTGGAAGACTATTATCTGTCAATTCTCTAGCTAGATACATAGCAACCTGACGTGCCAAAACGATGTTTTGAACTCGTCTCGTCCCTTTCATTTCTTTGACGCTCACTCCATAAAAATTACCAACTTCAGTTTGGATTTTCTCAATTGGAATAACAAGTATCTGACGTGCATCTTGCTTACGTGCTCTGATAGCTTCAGCAGCAATATCAATAGTGATATCCTTAATCTTCTTCACTCTGGCAATTAAAGTGATATCATTGATTGCTCCTTCCAGTTCTCGAACATTTGAATCAAATTGGCCAGCCAAGTATTCCAGAGTATCACTTTGGAAATGGTAATCCAAATGCTCTGTTTTACTTTGAAGAATGGCGATACGTGTCTCAAAGTCAGGAGGGGTGATATTTTGCGTCAATCCCCAGCTAAAGCGCGTGACAAGCCTCTCCTCAAGGCCTTCTAGGTGTTTAGGACTTCGATCACTGGTTAGGACAATCTGTTTCTGCTTATCATGAAGAGCATTGAAGGTATTGAAAAATTCTTCCTGGGTTGCGACTTTTTTACCGCTGAGAGATTGGATATCATCAATCAATAAGAGATCAAGACTACGGTAAGTCTTTTTGAACTTTTCCATTTCCCCAAGTCGCAAGTGTTCAAGAAAGTCGTTGATAAAGCTTTCGGCAGGAATATATTTGACACGCGCATCAGGAATATTTTTCAAAATCTCATTTCCAATCGCATTGAGCAAATGAGTCTTTCCAAGACCAGGTCCTCCATAGATGAAAAGAGGATTATAGGTCAGAGCTAAATCTTCAGATACAGCTAGTGCAGCTGACACCGCCCAAACATTCCCATCACCTTGAATAAAGTTATCAAAGGTATATTTTTCTTTTAATCCCGTTTCAGAATAGGGAATCGTTGGTAGTGCAGGCGTGTAATCGTAAGTAGAGACACTATTTGTATCATTTACTTGAGGAGACTCTGTACTCTGAGGTTTAGTGAAAATATAGTGAGGTTTGATTTCAGAATCATAAATTTCAAAACCAGCAGCAATGATAATATCTTTTAATTGCTTTTCCCACACCATTTCCATCTCTGATCTCGGTAGAAATATAGTAGCTGTGTTTTCTTCTACTTTGATGAGTTCAGCAGGTGTAGCATAGAAATCATACATAGATCGAGTCAATCTTTCTTGAGCAAATTCTAAAATACGATTCCAAAATTGCTTTTCTTTCAACTAATTTTCCTCCTTTACTATGATTTTAGTAGTTTAGTGCTAGACTTATTTTACCATAGATAATAGGATTTTTCCACAGATTGGGGAAAAGAATCCACAATGTTAGTAGTATTTATCCACAGGTTGGGGATAAATAGGAAAATCCTTGATTTAATAGGGTTTTTGATAAAAAAATTGGTGGATAAATTTGTGGGTTGAGAAAATAAAAGAACAGCCTTATTTCAGGCTGTTAATAATTCTATCGTATTCTTCTTGACTTGAAAAAGAGATGACAATCTTTCCAGTATCTTTTTTAGAAAGTTTAATTTCTACACTTAAACCTAGTAGTTTTTTTAATTTATCTTCTTCATCTTTGATGAAAGAATCACTTTTTTTTTGCTTCTTGTGTTTTTTTTCTGTCAGTAGTGCTTCCAACTTTCTCACAGAGATATCTTCATTTTTGATTAGTTGGAAGAAATAGTCTTGCTGCTCTTTGTCCAAACCAACTAGTGAACGGGCATGTGCTTGAGAAATTTTTCCATTTTCTACTTCAGCTAAGATATGCTCTGGTAGGGAAAGTAAACGAATAAAATTAGTGATATAAGGTCGAGATTTCCCCATTTTATCGGCTATCTCAGTGTGAGTAAATCCTTTTTCTACTAGAGATTCATAGGCGCGTGCTTCTTCAACAGGATTTAAGTTTTCTCTCTGCAAATTTTCAATGATTGATTGAACCATCATTTCTTGATCTGAGAGGTGTTTCACAACGGCTGGAATAGAGGTCAGACCAGCCAAGAGAGAAGCTCGATATCGTCTCTCTCCTGCAAGGATTTCATAACCAATTACAGGAGATTGACGAACGATGATTGGTTGGATGAGCCCATTTTCTTTGATTGATTGAGCTAATTCTTTTAATTTTTCTACATCAAATTCTTTCCGAGGTTGGTAAGGATTTTTTTGTATTTCAGAGATAGAAATCATTTCAAATTTTTCCATGATTCTACACTAACATATCTTTTACTTTCTGTAAAGTTTTCTTTACACTGATGTCAATTAATGTTCCAAATCACCAGAATTCTTATCTAGTTTTATAGAGGTTGTTTCCTCTTTACCATTACGGTAGTAGGTTATTTTTATAGTGTCTCCAATAGCATGGTTGTAAAGAGCATGTTGTAAGTCTGTTGATGAAGTAATCTCTTTGTCGTCAACTTTAGTAATGACATCGTATTTTTGAAGATGTCCATTTGCAGGCATATTACTTTGAACAGATCGAACAACTACACCTGAAGTGAGGCCACTTGGAATGTTTAGTTTTCTAAGATCATTAGCTCCAACGTTAGACAGATTGACCATTTGGATTCCAAGAGCAGGACGAGTCACTTTACCATCACTTTCAAGCTGTTTAATAATATTTTGTACATCGTTTGAAGGAATTGCAAAACCAAGACCTTCTACAGATGTTCCACCATTACTTGCAATCTTACTTGATGTAATACCAATTACTTGTCCTTGAATATTTACAAGCGGACCACCAGAGTTACCAGGGTTAATGGCCGTATCTGTTTGAATGGCTTTTGTTGAAATAGCTTGACCATCTTCAGATTTTAGAGAAACATTTCGATTAAGACTTGAGATGATTCCCTGTGTAACTGTATTAGCATATTCTGAACCTAACGGACTACCAATAGCAATCGCTGTTTCTCCAACATTAAGTTGGCTTGAATCACCAAATTCTGCCACTGTTGTAACTTTTTCTGAAGAAATTTTTACGACAGCAATATCAGAGAAGGTATCCGATCCAATAATTTCACCAGGGACTTTTGTACCATCAGCTAAACGGATATCGACTTTTGAAGCTCCGTTAATAACGTGAGTATTTGTTACAATATAAGCATCATTTTCGTTCTTTTTATAGATGACACCTGATCCCTCACTCGCGATTTGTTGATTGTCTGAATCAGAATTAGTTTCATCACCATTAAATACACTACTTTGTCTACTGCTAGAAGAAGAATAAGTAATGATTGAGACAACAGCATCCTTAACTTTATTTACTGCTTGAGTGGTTGAATTTTCATTCTTATAGGATGTTTGAGTGACAGTGCCAGAATTATTATTTGTAGCTTGATTTCCTTGTTTTTGATAAAGTTGTAATGTTACGAAACTTCCTAAGGCACCACTTAAAAATCCTATTAGAATGATTGCAAGAACTTTAACTCCTTTTTTGTAAAATTTTTGTAAGTGTTTCATAAACGCCTCCGTTTGTTATTTATTTACTCAGATTATAAACCTATTAACTTAATCCAAACTTAAAAGCTTAAAGTTTTACACAAGTTGTGGATAACTCGCTTTATTCTGTGAATTTTCTAGAAATTTAGGATGATTTTTATGTGTATAAGATGTGAAATGAAGTGTGGATATGATAGAATAGAAGAATGAAAATAAAAATTGTAACAGTGGGAAAATTAAAAGAAAAATACCTTAAAGATGGTATTGCTGAATATACCAAACGAATTTCACGTTTCGCCAAATTAGAAATGATTGAGCTCACTGATGAGAAGACACCTGACAAAGCCAGTGAATTAGAAAATCAAAAGATCTTGGAAACAGAAGGCGCAAGAATTCTTTCTAAGGTTGGAGAAAGAGACTTTGTCGTTGTACTAGCAATTGAAGGAAAAACATTCTCCTCAGAAGATTTTAGTAAGCAACTAGAGCAGGCTTCTATCAAAGGCTACTCAACTCTTACTTTTATCATTGGAGGAAGTTTAGGTCTAGCTCCTGTTGTAAAAAATAGGGCCAATCTTTCTGTCAGTTTTGGACGTCTGACATTACCACATCAGTTAATGAGATTGGTTCTTGTTGAACAAATTTACCGTGCTTTTACAATTCAACAGGGTTCTCCTTACCACAAATAGAAGATTGACTTAGCTCTTGTTTTTTGATAGAATGGTCATGTTAGGTCTCATAGCTCAGCTGGATAGAGCATTCGCCTTCTAAGCGAACGGTCGCAGGTTCGAATCCTGCTGGGATCAATGTTAGATGCAAAGCTGGGATTCATCCCAGCTTTTTTCTTAAAAAAGTGCGTTTCAGGTGCAAAAATGTACAGTTGAGAAAAATTTTTTCTTACATGGTCTTCATTTTGTATAATAGGTTTGTAAGTTAACTTACAAGAAAAAATAATACAGGAGATTTTATTATGAAAAATACAGTAAAATTGGAACACTTCAAAGAGATAACAGAGGCAGAATTGCAGGAGATTCGGGGTGGAGACTGGAGAATTTCAGAAACAATTCGTAATCTTATTTTTCCAAGAAGAAAGTAATGAAATAAAGGTAGAGAGTAATGGATTTATTTGGATTAGGGATAGCTATTTTTTATTTTCTCATCATTAGCAAAATCTATGAATGGATTTGTAAAATAAATAGAAAAGAACAAATTGTTTTTTTATGTTATACAGGCATCTCAGTTTTTATACTTGAAGAAATTATTACACTAGTATTTTCTAATAGTTTTGCTTTGTCTAAATTTTTATTTCCTTTGGTTGTGTACCTTTATTTAAGAAAGTTAAAGAAGTCTGAAAAATACAAAGCTATTTTTATCAGTTTACTACTGTCTTTATTATATCACAGTACTCATACTTTTATATCCGTAACCTTATCTTCTATAACAGGGGATGAAGTAGTATTGCATTATAAAAGTACATTTCTTTTAGTAGTATTGTTAATGACTTATTTTTCTATTCTAATAATAATTCGTTATTTTCATTTGGAAATAAAATATTTTGATAAAGATTATCTGTACCCTTTTTTAAAAAAAGTGATAGTTGCTTTTTTGGGTTTGCATATCTTATTGTTTATTTCAGATATAGTAAGTACAACTCATCATTTAAACAGCTTCGGAAGTATTTTATCAACCATTGTTTTTATCTGTCTTCTATTAGTTTTCTTTGCAATGAATTCTTATAAGGTTCAAATTGAAAAAGAGATTGCCCTAAAGCAGAAGAAATTTGAACAAAAGTATTTACAGACTTATACAGATGAAATAGTGGGTTTGTATAATGAGATTCGAGGTTTTCGTCATGACTATGCAGGGATGCTTGTCAGCATGCAAATGGCGATTGACAGTGGGGATTTACACGAAATTGACAGAATTTACAACGAGGTCCTAGTAAAAGCAAATCAGAAATTAAGGTCAGACAAATATACTTACTTTGATTTAAACAACATAGAAGATTCGGCTTTACGAAGTTTAATTGCTCAATCGATTGTCTATGCACGAAATAATGATGTAGAGTTTACATTGGAAGTAAAAGATGTTATTACTACATTGTCAATGGATTTACTTGATCTTGTTCGCATCATGAGCATTCTATTAAATAATGCTGTTGAAGGTGCTGCAGATAGTTACTTGAAACAAATGGAAGTTGCAGTCATTAAAATGGATTTTGAAACAGTTATAGTTATCCAGAATTCATGTAAAATCACTATGACGCCTTCAGAAGACTTATTTGCCCTAGGTTTCTCTACCAAAGGAAGAAACAGAGGTCTAGGACTTAATAATGTCAAAGAGATCTTAGATAAGTATGACAACATTATTTTAGAAACAGAAATGGAAGACAACACATTTAGACAAATTATTAGATTTAAGAGAGAATTTGAATGAAAGTATTAATTTTAGAAGATGTTATTGAGCATCAAGTGAGACTAGAGAGAATATTGAATGAAATCTCTGAGGAATCGAATATTCCTATTTCATATAAGACAACAGGAAAAGTTCGTGAGTTTAAGGAATATATTGAAAATGATGAAGTAAACCAGCTTTATTTTCTAGATATCGATATTCATGGAATCGAGAAAAAAGGCTTTGAAGTGGCTCAGTTTATCCGTCATCACAATCCTTATGCTATTATTGTCTTTATTACCAGTCGATCTGAATTTGCTACCTTAACGTACAAATACCAGGTATCAGCCCTAGATTTTGTTGATAAAGATATCAATGATGAATTGTTCAAAAAACGCATCGAGCAGAGTATTTTTTACACTAAGAGCATGCTGCTTGAAAATGAAGATGTTGTAGACTATTTTGATTACAACTATAAAGGAAATGATTTGAAAATTCCTTACCATGACATTTTGTATATCGAAACCACAGGAGTTTCTCATAAACTTCGGATTATTGGTAAGAATTTTGCTAAAGAGTTTTATGGAACTATGACAGATATTCAGGAAAAGGACAAACATACTCAACGATTTTATTGCTCCCATAAATCTTTCCTTGTCAATGTGGGAAATGTGAGAGAAATTGATCGAAAGAATTTAGAAGTTGTTTTTTATGAAGATCATCGTTGTCCCATTACCCGTTTGAAAGTTCGTAAACTAAAAGATATTCTAGAGAAAAAATCTAAAAAGTGATTGACAATCAGTAAGAAATTGATATAATGGTTATATCTGCTACAGATAGATGGTCCGTTGGTCAAGGGGTTAAGACACCGCCTTTTCACGGCGGTAACACGGGTTCGAATCCCGTACGGACTATTTTATCCGCCATAGCTCAGTTGGTAGTAGCGCATGACTGTTAATCATGATGTCGTAGGTTCGAGTCCTACTGGCGGAGTTAGATAAAAAGAACACCAGATGGTGTTCTTTTTTGTTCTTAGTTGGCATCACCTAGCATTTTCATAAGGAAATCTGTCATTTCTTGCGGACTTTCTTTTTTTCCACGAGCAATCCAAGTTTGACAAACTCCAAATAGGGCATTTGTCAGATAAATGCTGCTATATTCTAATTCAATTGAATTTAGTTGTAGTTGCATAAAGCGCTTCTGAAGATCTGTGCTCAGCATGATATGAAGCTTATTTCTTAAGAAATTTTGGATTTCTTTGGTACCATTTTCAGATAAAAGAGCGGCTAATAATGGTTCAGATTCTAAATAGTCAAATACTTCTAAAATGGCATCTTTTTTATGATGAGCATGTTTTTGGAAGATATACTCAAATGTATGAAATAACTTACTTTGATAGTGTTCAATCATATCATACTTATCCTTGTAATGGGTATAGAAGCTAGAACGACTAATTCCAGCTTTTTCTGCTAATTTAATTGTAGTAATTTGATCGAAGGGGTGATCCATCAATAATTGAACCATGGCATTTTCAATATTTCTCTTTGTTTTTAATCGTTTGTTACTTTCTTTCATAGTTTCTCCTTTTGAACAATTTAGGCTATATGTCTAAAAAAATATTTTTTATCTTGTAATTTAGATTTTTTAATGTATAATCTATTATATCAAAAATTTAGACAATATGTTTAAAAAAAGGAGGAAATATGTTTAAAGAATGGAAAGCAATTTTTAAAAAACCGACATTCATTATTGTAATGATAGGAATTTCTCTTATTCCAGCTTTATACAATATCATATTTTTATCGTCAATGTGGGATCCATATGGTCAAGTATCGGAGTTACCTGTAGCAGTTGTTAATAATGATAAGGAAGCTTCTTATAATGGAAATACAATGGCTATAGGAAAAGACATGGTGTCTAATTTAAAAGAAAATAAGACTTTGGATTTTCATTTTGTCAATGAAGAAGAGGGGAAAAAGGGGTTAGATGATGGCGAATACTATATGGTAGTGACTTTACCAAGTGATCTATCTGAAAAAGCTACTTCGATCCTAACAAATCACCCTGAACAGATGCAAATTGATTATCAAACTTCAAGCGGTCGTAGCTTTATTGCAAGTAAGATGAGTGATTCTGCAATGACACAATTAAAACAAACAGTCTCTACGAATGTAACTGAAACATATACCAAGGCACTATTTCAAAAAATGAGTGACTTGAAGTCTGGGATAAATAAAGCAGCTGATGGAAGTGAACAACTGGCTGATGGGACTAATCAGTTAGCAAAAGGAAGTCAAACATTGACGACAAATCTCAATACTCTAGCTAACTCAAGTGTAACTTTTTCAAATGGAGCTAATCAATTTACAAAAGGATTGTCTGCCTATGTATCTGCCATAGAGCAATTACATCTTGGTTTAGGAACTTTTAATAGTGGTTTACAAAGTTATACAAATGCAGTTTCACAAGTTGACACTGGACTTGGTCAATTGGCCTCAAGAACTCCTGAGTTGGTGACAGGTGTAAATCAGCTGAATACAGGTATAAAGACCTATACAGGTGGAGTTTCACAACTCAATTCAGGTCTCAGTCAATTTTCGGTTGGTGTCAATGCCTATACAAGCGGAGTTGACAAATTATCTGTTGGTACAAACCAACTATCAAGTCAATCAGATACATTGAGAGACGGTATTACTCAATTAAATAAAGGAATCAAAGAAATATCCACACAATTAAATACTTCATCTCAACAGAAAGAGGATATAACACAGTTAGCAAGCAGTTTAGATGAGTTGAATAAGGCTCTCCAATCAGTTACAGTTTCAGATAATACTGATCTTAAAAATACAATATCTAATGACTTAACAAATATAACGACTCTTGCTCAAACTATTGTGACTAATAGTCAAGCAGAGCAAGAGAAAACTCTTACAAATCTTCAAGCAACAGCAACTTATCAATCTCTCACTGAAACTCAGAAAAAAGAATTGACTGAAGCTGTTTCAAATAATTCTAATTCTACGATAGAGTCAGCAAAAGCAATTTTAACGACGGCAGGAGATTTAAAAGAAAATTTAGGAAGTATAAACCAACCAGTCTCTAATCTTTCTACTTTACAGACTAAAGCAAATCAACTTTTACCTATAGCGTCTAGTTCCTTGACATCTATGTCAAGTGGATTTACACAGTTGCAAAATGCTGTAGATAATCAGTTAGTTCCCGGAAGTCAATCAATTGAAAATGGAGTTAATGCGTATACTAAAGGATTGGATACTATTTCTTTAGGTGTAAATCAACTAAGTGAAAAGAATACAACTTTAACAACAAGTTTGGATCAATTGGTTTCTGGCTCAACCAAGTTGACAGAAAACTCTTCAAAATTGACAACTGGTTTGGATACTCTAGCTGGGAAAACTCCAGAATTAGTAACAGGTATTGAAAAACTATCATCTGGTTCTAACCAATTAAATAGCAAGAGTCCGGAATTAATTGCAGGACTTGATAAAATACAGCTTGGTTCAAGTCAATTAACAGATAAATCAAGTCAATTGCTTTCAGCTAGTTCTCAATTAGGAAATGGAGCAGCAAAAATTGCAGATGGTGCTGGAAAATTAGCTGAAGGTGGAGCAACTTTAACTGCTGGTATTGAAAGTTTACAAGTAGGAACTACTGATCTAGGACAAGGCTTAAGAAGTGCTAACAATCAACTTAAATCAGCATCAACAGAATCTGAAAATGCAGAAACATTATCTGATCCTCTAGTTCTCTCAAAAACAGACAATGACCAAGTTCCTGTAAATGGGATTGCCATGGCTCCTTATATGATATCAGTTGCTCTTTTTGTTGCTGCTATATCTACTAATATGATTTTTGCTAAGTTGCCTTCTGGACGTCATCCAGAGAGTCGTTGGGATTGGTTGAAGTCTCGTTCTGAAATAAATGGGATTATAGCTGTCTTAGCAGGTGTTTTAGTTTATGGAGGTGTCCATCTTATTGGATTGACTGCGAACCATGAGATGAGGACCTTGATTCTAATTATAATCACAAGTTTAGCTTTCATGTCTATGGTGACAGCTTTAACAACTTGGAATAGCCGTATAGGAGCTTTCTTCTCTCTTATTTTACTTTTATTACAGTTAGCATCAAGTGCAGGGACTTATCCCCTTGCTTTGACAAATGATTTCTTTAAAGGTGTCAATCCATGGTTACCAATGAGTTACTCGGTATCAGGCTTACGACAAACAATCTCTATGACAGGAAATATTCATCATCAAGTGATTTTCCTTATTATAACTCTAGCTTTCTTTACTGCTTTAGGTATGTTAGCTTATCAACCTAAGAAAATAGAAGAAGATTAAAAAGATTGGCCAAGGAATTGGTCAATCTTTTTCTGCCTTAGATAAATTTTGTCTGTGATTATAGATCCCAAAAAGAAGAAGGGCAGTTAGTGAGCAGGCTGCTCCAATAACAAAACCATTAGGGATAAAGGAAAGTGTAATGGTACCTTTTCCCTTTGGAACATCAACCTTCATAAAACCAGTTTGAGCCTGCTTGATTTCAAGTTTTTTCCCATCTTGGTATGCAGACCAACCTTTGTCATAAGGAATAGTGAAGAAAATAGAGGTATCTTGTTTTACTTCATATGTAGCAAAGACTTTATTTTTAGAGGTGGATACTTCTACAGGTTGTTCTTTAATTTTTTGGATTGCCTCAGTAAGAGCCTGAGTATCTAAACGATAGAAGGCTGGAGATTCAAATGATACCTGAGAATTTCCAGGGAAGCTAACACTGATATTGAAAGTTTTTTGTTCTTCAGTATAACCCAAATTAAAGAAGTTAAAGGTATTGTCAGTTGTAAAAGTCTTTTTTTCACCGTTGACAATGATGTCAACTTTCTTTTGCTTATCGTTTGTAAAATGAAGATTTGAAAAAGAGAGATAGACTTGACTATTTTGAGGAACCTCAATTTGATAATCAATCTTTGCATCTTCGTTCGCAGAACCTGTGATGCTCGTTAAACCATCTGAAGTATCTGTTTTATCATATGCTATTTGGGAGAAGTAATCCATGTTGAGATTAGCAAGCTGGTTTATAAATAAAGCCTGATTATCTAGAGTGTGATTATTAAAGTTTACATCGGTGTAAATAGATTGAGTGGCAAAGGCAATGGGTAAAGAGAGTTGATTTTTATATAAGGTTAAATGATCCTTTTGATAAATCTCTTGAAAGCCATACTTATCAAGTGAAGTTTCAGAAATATTGTACTGGATTCCAAATAAACTATCTGCTAAAAGACTATTATTTGCATAACGGAGATTGAGGTTAGTTCCAGAGGATTTGAATCCCAGTTTATCCAAACTAGTGCTAGCTGAACGATTTCGTACAGACGAAAATTGAGAGATTCCATTGTAGTTAAATTTCATACTGTCATTCCCAGTCTGAATTTGCAGTTTTTCAGTACGTGTAAATGGATTGTCAATTTGGTTTAGAATGGATTCCATAGCGGTGATATCTCTATTATAGGCGCTACGAGAAGCAAAGGCCCATTCTTTAGCTATTCCTTCCATTTGAGATGAAGCATTTAAGCTTATCTCAGCTGTTATAAATATAGACAAAAGAATTGCAAATAGATTTACAGAGATAAACTTTCTAATGACTGCAAGAAGTAAAAGAGCATAAACTAGTAGAAATTCAAGAGTGAGTAGGATATTCAAATCAGTTAAAAAAGAATAGTGTGATTTAAAATAGACAGTGGCCAAAAATCCTGTTAGTACAAGAAAAAGTGAGAAAAATAGATTCCATAGCTTCAGTTCTTTCAGACGATTTAATACTTCTGCTGCAGTATAAATTAACAGAGTGGAAAAAATCCAAGCATAGCGATGCAAAAACATATTCGGGGTATGCATCCCTTGCCAAAATAAATCAAGTGCCTCTATGTAAAAGCTTGTTATTAAAAAAGTAAAAAAAATTGCATAGATAAGTTTCACGTGAAACCTTATGGATTTTATTGTGAAAAATAGAATGGTTAAAATAAAAGGAAGCAATCCAACAAAAATCATTGGTATGGATCCATACTTAGTTGTATCAAAAGATCCAATGAATTGTTTTGCGAAAATATCCAGATACCAGCTACTTTCTGTTTTTAATTTTGTGATGGCAGTTAACTTCTCCCCATGAGTTTGTAAATCAAACAGTGTAGGAAGAGTCATAATCAAACTAGCCATTCCAGCTAAAAAGGAGGTAACAACAAAATCAAGAAAAGATGATTTTCGAGTTTTAAAGTCCCAAGAAATTTGGCAGAGATACCAGAAAATAAGAAACAATGCTGTCATATACCCAAAATAATAATTTTGAATAAATAAGATTGACAAACTTGTAAAGTATAGTAGGCGCTTCTTTTGTGTTATAAGTAGGTGTAAACCAGTTATAATTAAAGGAATCAAGATAAAAACATCTAGCCAGGTTTTAATCTCTAACTGACTGACAGTGAAGCTCATTAAAGCATAGGAGGTAGATAAGGCAAGTTTTAAAAATTTTGGGATATCTTTAAATAATCTATTTAGACTAAAGAAGGTTGACAGACCAATCAATCCAAATTTTAAGAGAGTGGTTAGATAGACAGCATCTGGCATATTCGACAGATTAAAAAAGTAAACCAGGGGTGAAAGAAAACTACCCAAGTAATAACTAGATAGAGCATAGAAATTCAGTCCGAGGCCACTTGTAAAGGTGTAAAACAAACTGCCATTTCCATGCAGAATATTTCGTAAAGCTACATCAAAAATAACGTATTGATGGAAACCGTCTCCTAATAGTGGAGATGAATCGCTATTCCAGTAGATACCTTGAGTTAGGTATACTCCAGTCATAATTACTAAAGGAATGATGAAAGAAACAAAATAGGTCCAATATGTTTTAAAAAATGATTTCATGTTACCTCGTAGAATGATAGAAAACTCAGTTGGTTACCCCAACTGAGTTTTGAAGTCTTATTTAGTCTTTCCAAAGTTCTTTAACTTTTGCTTGTACTTCTGCATTTTCTAGGAATTCATCATAGGTTTCATCGATACGATCAATGACGCCATTTTTAGACAAAACAATGATATGGTTAGCCAAAGTTTGGATAAACTCGTGGTCATGACTAGCAAAGATGATTGATTCTTTAAAGTTTTTCAATCCATCGTTCAAGCTTGAGATAGATTCCAAGTCCAAGTGATTTGTTGGATCATCAAGTACAAGGACATTTGATTTCAAGAGCATGAGTTTTGAAAGCATGACACGTACTTTTTCTCCCCCTGACAAGACGTTTACAGGTTTGTTAACCTCATCTCCAGAAAAGAGCATACGACCAAGGAAACCACGTAGGAAGGTATTGTCATCTTCTTCTTTACTTGCAAATTGACGCAACCAGTCAAGGATTGACTCTCCTCCTGCAAAATCAGCCGAGTTGTCTTTTGGCAAGTAAGAACGGCTAGTAGTAACTCCCCACTTGACAGTTCCTTCATAGTCGATGTCATCCATGATTGCACGAATTAATGCAGTCGTTTGGATGTCATTTTGTCCAATAAGAGCTGTCTTATCACCTGGACGCAAGATGAAACTAATATTGTCTAGGATAGTTTCGCCATCAATCTTTACAGTTAGATTTTCTACTGTCAAGAGATCATTACCAATCTCACGTTCTGCTTTAAAGTTGATAAATGGGTATTTACGACTAGAAGGAACAATCTCTTCTAATTCAATCTTGTCAAGCATTTTTTTACGAGACGTTGCTTGTCTTGACTTAGAAGCGTTGGCAGAGAAGCGAGCAACGAATTCTTGCAATTGCTTAATTTTTTCTTCTGCCTTGGCATTACGGTCTGCTAGCAATTTAGCAGCGAGTTCAGAAGATTCCTTCCAGAAGTCATAGTTTCCGACATAGAGTTTGATTTTTCCAAAGTCAAGGTCGGCCATGTGTGTACATACTTTGTTTAAGAAGTGACGGTCGTGGGATACTACGATAACGGTGTTATCAAAGTCAATCAAGAAGTCTTCTAGCCAAGTAATAGATTGGATGTCCAACCCGTTGGTCGGCTCGTCCAAGAGAAGAACATCTGGTTTACCAAAAAGTGCTTTAGCAAGGAGAACCTTAACTTTTTCACCATTGGCCAATTCGCTCATGTTTTGATAGTGCAATTCTTCTGGAATGTTTAGATTTTGAAGTAATTGGGATGCTTCACTTTCTGCTTCCCAACCTCCAAGTTCAGCAAATTCACCTTCAAGTTCAGCTGCACGAACACCATCTTCATCGGAAAAATCTTCCTTCATGTAAATGGCATCTTTTTCTTTCATGATGTTGTAAAGTTTTTCATTTCCCATAATGACAACATCAATAACTCGCTCATCTTCATAGTCAAAATGATTTTGACGGAGAACAGAGAGACGTTCATCTGGACCAAGAGAGATGTGACCAGTTGTTGGCTCGATATCACCAGCTAAGATTTTTAAGAATGTAGACTTCCCAGCACCATTAGCACCAATCAATCCGTATGTATTTCCTTCTGTAAATTTGATATTGACATCATCAAAAAGTTTGCGATCACTAAAACGTAGTGAAACATCAGATACTGTAAGCAATGTTTTTCTCCTATAATATGTAATACATTTATTCTACTAGAAAAGAGAGAAATATTCAAATTTTTGTTTGTCAATTTTATGTCAATTAAGTTTACAGGTTTATTTACAATGAGTTAGTTGTTTGATTTAAATAATTTTCTGTTATTTTAACAAAAAAATGCTATAATTGAAGAGACCATTTCGAAGGAGAAAAAAATGACGAAACCCATTATTTTAACAGGAGATCGCCCGACAGGAAAACTGCATATTGGACATTATATTGGGAGTCTTAAAAATAGAGTATTACTGCAGGAAGAAGACAAGTATGAGATGTTTGTTTTTTTGGCGGACCAACAAGCATTGACAGATCACGCCAAAGATCCTCAAACGATTGTAGAATCGATTGGGAATGTTGCCTTAGATTACCTAGCAGTTGGATTGGATCCAAGTAAATCAACCATCTTTATTCAAAGTCAGATTCCAGAGTTAGCTGAACTGTCTATGTACTATATGAATTTGGTGTCACTAGCACGTTTAGAGCGCAATCCTACAGTGAAAACAGAGATCGCTCAGAAAGGGTTTGGAGAAAGTATTCCGACAGGATTTCTGGTTTATCCGATTGCGCAAGCAGCAGATATTACTGCCTTCAAGGCTAATTATGTTCCTGTTGGGACAGATCAGAAACCAATGATTGAGCAAACTCGTGAGATTGTTCGTTCCTTTAATCATGCTTATAATTGTGAGGTCTTGGTGGAGCCGGAAGGTATTTATCCAGAAAATGAGAGAGCAGGGCGTTTGCCAGGTCTAGATGGAAATGCTAAAATGTCTAAATCCCTTAATAATGGTATTTATCTAGCTGATGATGCGGATACGTTGCGTAAAAAAGTCATGAGCATGTATACTGATCCAGACCATATTCGGGTTGAGGATCCAGGTAAGATTGAAGGAAATATGGTTTTCCATTATCTAGATGTGTTTGGTCGTCCAGAAGATGCTCAAGACATTGCAGATATGAAAGAACATTATCAACGTGGTGGTCTTGGTGATGTGAAGACGAAACGTTATCTACTTGAAATATTAGAACGGGAACTTGGTCCTATTCGTGAGCGCCGTATCGAATTTGCTAAGGATATGGGAGAAGTGTACAATATGCTTCAAAAAGGTAGTGAGAAAGCGCGTGAGGTTGCGGGGCAAACTCTATCTGAAGTTAAGGGAGCAATGGGACTAAATTATTTTAAATAATAGATAAAATATGAATCGTAAAACTATCTCTTCCATAGGATCACAGGGATAGTTTTTTTATGATTTCTACCATAAATATAATTGACAAATTTTCATAGAATGGTATGATAGATACAATACAAAAAGAGTCAAGCTCAAAAAGAAAGAAAAGAGGAAACTTGAATGTCTAATTGGGATACTAAATTTTTAAAAAAAGGTTTTACCTTTGATGATGTATTGCTCATTCCAGCAGAAAGTCATGTATTGCCTAATGATGCAGATTTAACAACAAAATTGGCAGATAATCTGACTTTAAATATCCCAATTATAACAGCCGCCATGGATACAGTCACAGAAAGTCAAATGGCTATTGCCATTGCTCGTGCAGGTGGTCTTGGAGTAATCCATAAAAATATGTCTATTGCGCAACAGGCAGATGAAGTTCGCAAGGTAAAACGTTCTGAAAATGGTGTTATTATTGATCCATTCTTCTTGACTCCAGAACACACGATTGCTGAAGCAGATGAACTGATGGGACGTTACCGTATCAGTGGTGTTCCAGTTGTGGAGACACTTGAAAATCGTAAATTGGTTGGTATTCTAACAAATCGAGATCTTCGTTTTATTTCAGATTACAATCAGCCAATCTCAAACCATATGACCAGTGAAAATCTTGTTACTGCTCCTGTTGGTACAGACCTTGCAACAGCTGAAAGCATTCTTCAAGAACACCGTATTGAAAAACTTCCTTTAGTGGATGAAGAAGGTCGTCTTTCTGGCTTGATTACTATTAAGGACATTGAAAAAGTTATTGAGTTTCCAAATGCTGCAAAAGATGAGTTTGGTCGTCTTCTAGTTGCTGGAGCGGTAGGTGTCACTTCAGATACATTTGAACGTGCCGAAGCCCTTTTTGAAGCAGGAGCTGATGCAATTGTTATTGATACTGCTCATGGTCACTCTGCTGGTGTTCTACGTAAAATTGCTGAAATTCGTGCTCATTTCCCAGATCGTACTTTGATTGCTGGAAATATTGCCACTGCAGAAGGTGCGCGTGCTCTTTATGATGCAGGTGTAGATGTTGTCAAAGTCGGTATCGGACCAGGTTCTATCTGTACTACTCGTGTGATTGCAGGGGTTGGTGTCCCACAAGTGACAGCAATCTATGATGCAGCAGCAGTTGCGCGTGAATATGGTAAAACAATCATTGCTGATGGTGGAATCAAGTATTCTGGAGATATTGTAAAAGCCCTTGCTGCAGGTGGAAATGCAGTTATGCTTGGATCAATGTTTGCTGGAACAGACGAAGCGCCAGGTGAAACGGAAATCTTCCAAGGACGTAAGTTTAAGACTTACCGTGGTATGGGATCAATCGCTGCAATGAAGAAAGGTTCAAGTGACCGTTACTTCCAAGGTTCTGTCAATGAAGCAAACAAACTTGTTCCAGAAGGAATTGAAGGACGTGTTGCCTATAAAGGTGCAGCAGCTGATATTGTCTTCCAAATGATTGGTGGTATTCGCTCTGGTATGGGTTACTGTGGTGCAGCTAACCTTAAAGAATTACACGACAACGCTCAATTTATCGAAATGTCAGGTGCTGGTCTCAAAGAAAGCCATCCTCATGATGTACAAATCACTAATGAGGCACCAAACTACTCTATGTAAGAAACAAAAAAAGAACTCCTGAAATTCAGGAGTTCTTTTTGTTTACAAAGGTGTCAATTTCAATTTACAGATATTTTACCGTTTTGGATGTTGAAAATGCTAAGATTTTCTGGCAAGTTTTGTAAGTGGTCTAAACTTGTTGTTGTAATAAAGGTTTGGATAGATTGAGAAATGGTTTCTAGTAATTTTAGTTGCCGTGTATTGTCAAGTTCGCTCATAACATCATCAAGCAGTAGTATCGGAGACTCGTTGGTAATACTTTCCATTAGCTCAATCTCTGCTAGTTTGATAGAAAGTACAAGACTACGATGTTGACCTTGGCTTCCAAAACTAGCATCTATTCCATTGATATAAAAAGCAATGTCATCTCGATGAGGGCCAACTCCAGTATTCTTTTTAAATAAGTCTCTGGATCTGCTTTTCTCCAAAGCAATTTTAAAAGAACTTGTTAGCTGTTCTTCATCAGTGAAGTTGACAGATGATTGATAAGATATTGACAACTCTTCTAATTTATTTGAAATTTCTAAGTGTTTTTTTTGACCAAATTTCTCTAAGTCTTTAATGAATTTTATCCGATGCTTTATAACGCGACAACCATACTCTATTAACTGATCATCTAAGACTGACAGAAATGTTTCATCAATCTTCTGGCTGGATTTTAGGTAGGTATTTCTCTGCTTGAGTATATGGTTGTAGTTTGACAAGTCTGACAAGTAGATTGGTTTAATTTGTCCCAGTTCAATGTCTATAAACTTTCGACGGACAGAAGGTGCTCCCTTAATTAGCTGGAGATCTTCAGGTGCGAAGAGGACAACATTCATATATCCAATGTAGTCTGATAGGCGCGCTTGTTTTAAGTGATTGACCTTAGTCACACGCCCTTTTGGTGTTAAATCAATTTCTAGAGGGATAGAGCTTGTTTTCTTCTGTAGCAAGCCAGAAAGATGGAGTTGCTCGTTATCAAAATGAATGAGATTTTTATCTGTACGAGTCCGATGACTTCGTGTCAAGGCCAAGAAATAGATTGCCTCTAGAATATTGGTTTTTCCTTGTGCATTTTGACCTAGAAAGACATTTAATTTTGGATTGAAATCAATTTTTGCCTCTTTGTAGTTTCGAAAGGTTTTAATTGTTAAATGTTGGAGCCACATGGTTATCTTCCTGGAAAACGTGGAACTTGTTTGGTTTTAGGCGATGAAGAAGTTTTTTGTTTTTCTTTCTTGATACCTTTATTCATCTCTTTGACAAGTTTAGCAATTCGCTCTTTCTCAATCTTATCTGCTTGATACTCTTCTTGCTCTTTTAAACTTGGTTGTGTCAAGGTGATGTCAATCTTTAAATCAGGAATGTCAATCGTATCTCCAATACGGATTTTTTTCCCACGTCTACTTTCTAACTCGCCATTAAAGTAAACTTGATGATCTATTAAAAAGGATTTGATAGCACCACCGCTTTGTATAATTCCAAGCTCTTTTAGGAGGGCTTGGAGTGTAATAAATTCTTCAAATAATTTGTATTCCATAATTCACCTCAATCTTTGGTATTATACCATATTTTCCTTGAAATAGCTGGAGGAAAGTTAGTTGAAATGAAAACGGTTTTACTCTTTAAAGCTATAAAGAGAACAAGAAAAATTTTGATTTTCGTGGTATAATAGAACTCTATATGTAAGGAGGTAAGGTATGGAATTAGTGCCTGGAATTTCAGCACATTTTGTTCAATCCAAAAAGTTTAAAACAAATAAAATCACTATTCGTTTTACTGCTCCCTTATCTCTTGAGACAATAGCAGGACGCATGTTAAGTGCGAGTATGTTGGAGACGGCAAATCAAGCTTATCCCACATCACAAGCATTTCGCAGATACTTGGCAAGTTTATATGGAACAGATATTTCCACAAGTGCTTATCGTAGGGGACAGGCACATATTCTTGACTTAACATTTACTTATGTGAGGGATGATTTTTTAAGTAAAAAGAATGTCTTGACTTCTCGAATTTTGGAATTGGTGAGACAGACTTTATTTGCTCCCTTAGCTCAAGATGGTGCTTTTGAGCCAGCCTTGTTTGAAATTGAAAGAAAACAGTTATTGGCTAGTCTAGCTACTGATATGGATGATTCATTTTATTTTGCTCATAAGGAGTTGGATAGCTTGTTCTTCCATGATGAGCGTCTTCAATTGAGATACAGTGATTTACGAAATAGCATTTCAAATGAGTCTCCAGAAAGTAGCTACACGTGCTTTCAAAATGCTCTGAAGAATGATCGTATTGATTTCTTTTTCTTAGGTGATTTTAATGAAGTAGAAATCACAGAATCGCTGAAGTCATTACCCTTTACAGCTAGAGAGAACGACGTCACTATCCAGTACCATAAATCTTATTCGAATGTCCTAAGAGAGGGAATGGTTCAGAGGAATGTTGGGCAATCTATTTTAGAATTAGGCTATCATTCTCCTGTAAAATATGGTGATGATGAGCATTTGCCCATGCTTGTTATGAATGGTTTGTTGGGTGAATTTGCACATTCGAAACTTTTTACAAACGTTCGTGAAAATGCTGGAATAGCCTATACAGTCTCGAGTCAATTGGATTTGTTTAGTGGTCTGTTAAGGATGTATGCGGGTATTGATAGAGAAAATCGAAATCAGGCTAGAAAATTGATGAATCATCAATTGCTAGATTTGAAAAAGGGTAACTTTACAGATTTTGAACTTGAACAAACCAAGGAGATGATTCGACGATCTTTGTTGATGGCTCAAGATAATCAACAGACCTTAGTTGAAAGAGTCTATTTGAATGCTCTATTTGGAAAATCAAGCTTTGACATTGATCGATTGGTGGCAAAATTAGAGAATGTTGGTAAAGAAGCTGTCTGTAAAGCTGCCAACAATTTGAAGTTACAAGCGATTTACTTTATGGAAGGAGTAGAATGACAAAGGTTACTTTTGAAGAAAAATACTATCCTGCTGTAAAGGAAACAGTCTACAAAGCACAATTGTCAAATGGATTGACAGTTTCTTTACTTCCTAAACAAGATTTCAATGAGGTTTATGGGATTGTAACAGTTCAATTTGGTTCTGTAGATGCAACTTATACAAGCTTGGAAAAAGGTTTACGTCATCATCCAGCAGGAATTGCACATTTTCTTGAACATAAATTGTTTGAAAGAGAAAATTCTGAGGATATAATGGCTGCTTTTACTCGATTAGGTGCGGACAGTAATGCCTTTACAAGCTTTACTAAGACCAGCTATCTTTTTTCAACAATTGACCATCTATTAGAGAATTTAGATTTGCTAGATGAGTTAGTCGGAGATGTTCATTTTACAGAAGAGTCTGTTTTTAGGGAACAGGCTATTATCCAGCAAGAACGAGAAATGTACCAAGATGATCCAGATTCACGTTTGTTTTTTGCAACATTAGCCAACCTTTATCCTGATACTCCTTTAGCGACAGATATAGTTGGAAGTGAAAAATCAATTTCTGAGATTCAAGTTTCAAATTTAAAAGAGAATTTTACAGAGTTTTACAAACCTGTCAACATGTCACTGTTTTTAGTTGGAAATATTGATGTGGAAGTTGTTGAGGAATACTTTTCGAAAAAAGAAAAGAAAACTTTAGAACAGTTTACAGTTACAAAAGAGCAACTACCCTTACAGCCTGTGAAGCAAACAGATAGTCTTCGGATGGAAGTTTCTTCACCCAAACTTGCTGTTGCGATTAGAGGTAATGGGCAAATAACAGAAGCTGAGTCTTATCGTTACAATATTTTATTGAAATTACTATTTACGATGATGTTTGGTTGGACTTCTGATCGTTTTCAAAGGTTATATGAGACTGGGAAGTTAGATGCGTCATTGTCACTTGAGGTTGAAGTCAACAGTCGCTTTCATTTTGTGATATTGACAATGGACACCAAAGAGCCTGTTTCTCTGTCGAATCAATTTCGTAAAGCGATTCGTCAGTTTAGTAATGATGCGGATATTACCGAGGAACATTTAGATCTTGTTAAGAGTGAGATGTTTGGGGAGTTTTTCAGTAGCATGAACTCCTTGGAATTTATTGCAACTCAATACGATCCGATGGATTGCGGAGAAACAATTTTTGATTTTCCGAAAATTTTACAAGAAATTACTTTGGAGGATGTTCTAGAAGCTGGACATCGTTTGATTGATGATGGTAATCTAGTTGATTTTACCATCTTTCCAGCTTAAAAGATGACTAATACTAGAAAGAAGGAATGGTACGTATGAGAAAAAAAACAATTGGCGAGGTTCTACGTTTAGCTAGAATTAACCAGGGATTGAGTCTGGAAGAATTACAGGAAAAAACTGAAATTCAGTTGAACTTTCTAGAAGCTATGGAGGCAGATGATTTTGATCAACTTCCTAGTACCTTCTATGCTCGTTCTTTTTTAAGAAAATATGCCTGGGCAGTAGAGTTGGATGAGAGAATT
Source organism: bacterium (assembly GCA_905221415.1). GTDB lineage: Bacteria > Bacillota > Bacilli > Lactobacillales > Streptococcaceae > Streptococcus. Next base: position 150,502 of record CAJNDC010000004.1, on the reverse strand, counting down.
GTCTTGGATGCCTATGATTCGGGTAGTATGATTACTTATGAAGAGGTCGATGTTGATGAAGAAGACTTGTCTGGTCGCAGACGATCAAATAAGAAAAAAACGTCTTATCTCCCCTTGTTTTATTTCGTTCTATTTGCTCTGTCGATTTTAATTTTTGTGACTTACTATGTTTGGAATTACATCCAAACTCAGCCAAGTCCTTCTTCAGCTAATTATAGTGTTGTGAACTCGACTAGTTCCAAAACCTCATTCAGCTCATCTTCTAGTAGTCAGACGTCTAGCTCATCTTCTACTGCGGAACCAACTATTACCGTTTCAGGTGAAGGGAACCGCATTGAAGCTCGCTATAAAACGAGTAAGGAAACAGCTGCGGTTCAGCTAACAGTTTCAGATGCAACTAGCTGGGTTAGTGTTTCAGGGAGTGACCTTGAAGGTGGTGTGACCTTGTCATCAGACAATAAAAACGCAAAAACAACAGTTTCGACGAAAGAACCTGTGACGATTACTTTGGGTGTAGTGAAGGGAGTTACTTTGACTGTGGACAATCAAACAATCGATACATCGAAGCTGACAACTCAGACTGGAACTGTAACACTTACATTCACTACAGATTAAGGAAAAACCAATGAAAAAAGAACAAATCCCTAATGTATTAACAATTGGTAGAATTCTCTTTGTACCTCTCTTTATTCTTATTTTGACTTTGGGCCATTCACAAGGAAGTCATTTGCTGGCAGCGATCATCTTTGCAGTTGCTAGTATAACGGATTATCTTGATGGCTACCTTGCTCGTAAATGGAATGTAGTTAGCAACTTTGGAAAGTTTGCAGATCCGATGGCGGATAAGCTGTTGGTTATGTCAGCTTTTATCATGTTGATTGAGTTGGGTATGGCTCCAGCTTGGGTTGTTGCTATTATCATCTGTCGTGAACTTGCGGTGACAGGCTTACGCTTGTTGCTTGTTGAGACGGGAGGAATAGTTCTAGCAGCAGCGATGCCAGGGAAAATCAAGACCTTTAGTCAGATGTTTGCCATTATCTTTTTGCTCTTACATTGGAATTTAATTGGTCAGCTGTTGCTTTATATCGCTTTGTTTTTCACTATCTACTCTGGTTATGATTATTTCAAGGGTAGCGCTCATGTATTCAAAGGGACATTTGGTTCGAAATGAAATCGATTATTGAAGTAAAAAATCTGTCTTTTTGTTACAAGGAAGACCAGGAACATTATGACGTTAATAATGTCTCGTTTCACGTGAAACGGGGAGAATGGCTTTCGATTGTAGGTCATAACGGGAGTGGGAAATCGACAACTATCCGTTTGATTGATGGATTGCTTGAAGCAGAGTCTGGGGAAATCTGGATAGATGGGCAATTGCTGTCCTCTGAGAATGTTTGGGACCTACGCCGTCAAATTGGTATGGTTTTTCAAAATCCAGATAACCAATTTGTGGGGGCAACTGTTGAAGATGATGTTGCCTTTGGCCTAGAAAATCAGGGACTTCCTCGTGAAGAAATGAAGAAGAGAGTGGCTGAATCTTTGGAGTTGGTAGGTATGCTGGACTTTAAGAAGAGAGAACCAGCTCGTTTATCTGGTGGACAAAAACAACGGGTGGCTATTGCAGGAGTTGTTGCCTTGAGACCTGCTATTTTAATTCTGGACGAGGCTACAAGTATGTTGGATCCTGAGGGACGCAGAGAACTGATTCAGACAGTTCAAGAGATTCGAAAAGATCACCAGATGACAGTCGTCTCCATTACACATGATTTAGAGGAAGTTGCGATGAGTGACCGTGTCTTGGTCATGAAAAAAGGCCAAGTGGAGTCAACCAGTAGCCCAAGAGAACTTTTTTCTCGGGCTGACCTTGACCAGATAGGGTTAGATGAGCCTTTTGCTAATCAATTGAAAGAATCTTTGAGAGAGACTGGTTATCAGTTGCCGGATGGCTATTTGACAGAAGGAGAGCTAGAGGACAAGTTATGGGAATTACTCTAGAAAATGTGAGCTTTACTTATCAAGAGGGGACCCCCCTATCTTCATCAGCCTTGACTGATGTTTCCTTGACGATTGAGGACGGCTCCTATACAGCTTTAGTAGGGCACACAGGTAGTGGGAAATCAACGATTTTACAGCTTTTAAATGGCCTATTGGTACCAAGTAAGGGTTCTGTTCAAGTTTTTGATACCGTCATTACCTCTACATCAACCAATAAAGAAATTCGTCAGATTCGAAAGCAGGTTGGTCTAGTGTTTCAATTTGCTGAAAATCAAATTTTTGAAGAGACTGTTTTGAAAGATGTTGCGTTTGGACCGCAAAATTTTGGAGTTTCTGAGGAAGAGGCCAAGAAAATTGCGCGTGAAAAGTTAGCCTTGGTAGGTATCGATGAGTCACTCTTTGAGCGCAGTCCTTTTGAACTTTCGGGTGGCCAAATGAGACGTGTGGCTATAGCAGGTATGCTGGCCATGGAGCCAACTGTCTTGGTTTTAGATGAGCCGACAGCAGGGCTAGATCCTTTGGGCAGAAAAGAATTGATGACCTTGTTTAAAGAACTCCACCTTTCTGGAATGACAATCGTCTTGGTAACGCATTTGATGGATGATGTAGCTGCATATGCTGATCAGGTCTATGTTATGGAAAAGGGGCGTTTGGTCAAAAGTGGCAAACCAAGTGATGTCTTTCAAGATGTAGCCTCTATGGAAAAGGTACAGTTAGGTGTGCCTAAAATCACAGCCTTTTGTAAGCGTTTGGCAGATAGAGGTGTAGCTTTTAAAAAACTGCCAATCAAGATAGAGGAGTTTAAGGAGTCGCTAAATGGATAGTATGATTTTAGGGCGTTATATACCGGGGGATTCCATCATTCATCGCTTGGATCCCCGTAGTAAATTGCTTGCCATGATTCTGTTGATTTTGATTGTATTTTGGGCCAATAATCCTCTCACCAATCTCATTTTGTTTATAGCAACAGGTATATTTATCGCTTTTTCGGGCGTTTCCCTCTCATTTTTTGTTCAGGGATTAAAATCCATGTTCTTCTTGATCGCTTTTACGACTCTTTTTCAGCTCTTTTTCATTTCAAGTGGAAATGTCCTATTTGAGTTTTCTTTTATAAGAATAACGGATTATGCTTTGCAACAAGCGGGAATCATTTTCTGTCGTTTTGTGTTGATTATTTTCTTTTCAACCTTGCTGACATTAACGACCATGCCTTTGAGTCTGGCAGCCGCAGTTGAAGCTCTTTTAGCACCGCTGAAACGCGTGAAAGTTCCCGTTCATGAAATTGGTCTCATGTTATCAATGAGTTTGCGTTTTGTTCCAACCTTGATGGATGATACGACGAGAATTATGAATGCTCAAAAAGCTCGTGGAGTTGACTTTGGCGAAGGTAGCATCGTGCAAAAAGTAAAGGCTATGATTCCAATTTTAATTCCTCTTTTTGCGACGAGCTTAAAGCGTGCAGATTCATTGGCAATAGCCATGGAAGCGCGTGGTTATCAGGGAGGAAAGGGTAGAAGTCAGTATAGACAATTGAGATGGAGTCAAAAGGATATACTGGCAATTCTTGTGATTTTGGTACTGGGATGTTTCTTATTTTTCTTAAAATCTTAGCAGGTTTGTAGGATTGATAAGAAGCTCACAGTAGCAGGTTTTTAGTATAAAGGTAGGAATATGAACCGTTTTAAAAAATCAAAATATCTAATCATCGTTTTTGTCACAGTTCTGGCAGTTTCTGTACTATTAGTGACAACCTATTCAAGCGCTATCGTGACAAAACTAGGAGATGGGATTTCCTTAGTAGATAGAATTGTCCAAAAACCCTTTCAGTGGTTTGATACTTTCAAATCAGATTTGGGACATTTGACGCAGACTTACAATGAAAACGAAAGTCTAAAAAAACAGCTCTATCAACTAGAGGTAGAATCTAATCAATTAGAAAGTTTAAAAAATGAAAATGAACAACTACGTCAGTTGCTGGATATGAAGTCAAAATTACAGGCTCCAAAAAACTTAGCAGCAGATGTGATTACGCGCTCACCGGTATTTTGGAAGCAAGAGTTAACGATAGATGCAGGAAGTTCAAAGGGTGCTTCTGAAAATATGTTGGCCATTGCAAACGGGGGCTTGATTGGCAGTGTTTCAAAAGTGGAGGATCATTCAACAACGATCAACCTATTGACAAACACCGAAAATTCAGACAAAATTTCCGTTAAAATCTTGCATGGTTCTACTGAAATTTACGGAATTATCGTTGGTTATGACAAAGAAACCGAACTTCTTAAAATTAGTCAATTAAACAGTAACAACGACATTAGTGCCGGAGATAGGGTGACTACAGGGGGGCTTGGAAACTTTAATGTTAAGGATATTCCTGTTGGAGAGGTTGTTGCTACAACTCATAGCAGTGATTATCTAACACGAGAGGTAACAGTAAAGTTAAGTGCTGATACTAAAGATCTTCATGTGGTAGAGTTAGTGGGGAATTAGCAATGAGACTGTTAAAACAAGTTGGTATTTTCTTTTTACTTCCTTTTCTTGTGCTAATTGATGCACATATTGGTCAATTAGTAGAATCCTTTTATCCACATTTTCACTTAGCCAGTCATTTCCTGTTTTTATTTCTCTTGTTTGAGACAATTGAGGTATCAGAATACTTCTATTTAGCTTATTGCTGTATAGCAGGTTTGGTGTACGATATCTATTTTTTCCACTTGATAGGAATTGCGACACTTTTATTTATCTTGATAGGTGCCTCACTTCACAAGTTTAATAGTGCAACTTTGTTGAACCGTTGGACGAGAATGTTAACAATAGTTGTGATGAACTTCCTATTTGATATGGGTAGTTATCTCCTGGCCCTTGCTATGGGACTGACAGTAGAATCAATGCCAGTTTTCATTGTCTACAGTCTTGTCCCATCGATGATTTTAAACTTTTTGTGGATGGTGATTTTCCAGTATATTTTTGAAAAATATTATCTATAAGAAAGAAATAAAAATGTAACAAAGGCGTAATATTTATTATGTCTTTTTTTGGTATACTAGTAATGTCTTAAATAGAAGGAGTATCTACACAATATGAAGAAAAAAATCTTAGCGTCACTTTTATTAAGTACAGTATTGGTGTCTCAAGTGGCAGTGTTAACAACTGTTCATGCTGAAACAACTGATGAAAAAATTGCTGCTCAAGATAGTAAGATTAGTGACTTGACGGCTCAACAAAAAGAAGCTCAAAAACAGGTAGATGAAATCCAAACGCAAGTTACAGCCATTCAAACACAGCAAACAAACTTGCAAGCTGAAAATGAAACACTACAAGCGGAATCTAAAAAACTTGAAGGAGAAATTACAGAGCTCTCTAAGAATATTGTTGCTCGTAATGAATCTTTGGAAAAACAAGCACGTAGCGCACAAACAAACGGTGCTGCAACTAGCTATATCAACACAATTGTAAATTCAAAATCAATTACAGAAGCTATTTCCCGTGTTGCGGCTATGAGCGAGATTGTATCGGCTAACAACAAAATGTTAGAGCAACAAAAAGCTGATAAAAAATCAATTTCAGAAAAACAAGTCGCAAATAATGAAGCAATCAATACTGTCATTGCGAACCAACAAACGCTTGCTGACGATGCACAAACATTGACAACAAAGCAAGCTGAGTTGAAAGTTGCTGAGTTGAATCTTGCTGCTGAGAAAGCTACTGCAGAAGGCGAAAAAGCTACTTTGCTAGAACAAAAAGCAGCTGCAGAAGCAGAAGCGAAAGCAGCGGCTGAAGCAGAAGCGGCTTACAAAGCACGTCAAACAAGCCAACAACAATCAGTAGTTGCTTCAGGAAATACAAGCTTCTCAGCTCAAGTGCAAGCGACATCAACATCTGATGATGAGGATTCAAGCTACACTCCAGCACCTGCTCCAACTCCTGCTCCTACTAGACAACGTCCAACATACAGCTCAAATGCATCAAGTTACCCTGTAGGTCAATGTACATGGGGTGCTAAGACCTTGGCTCCGTGGGCTGGTGATTATTGGGGTAATGGTGGTCAGTGGGCTACTAGTGCAGCAGCAGCTGGATTCCGTACAGGTTCTACACCACAAGTTGGTGCGATTGCTTGTTGGGATGATGGTGGCTATGGACACGTAGCGGTTGTTACAGCTGTTGAATCATCTACTCGTATTCAAGTTTCAGAATGTAACTATGATGGTAGTGGAACTCAACCAATTGGAAATTATCGTGGATGGTTTAATCCTACAGCATCACGTGGTACAGTAAGATACATTTATCCAAACTAACATATTAATTGCTATTAAATTTAGGGTGAGGTTTTATTAATCTCACCCTCTATATGGTATTAATAAAAAATTGTCATCTGAATGTTTTTATAATTATAGAGTTAAATATGAGTTGAAAATTATTAGATATGTAGTTAGAATAAATATGTTTATTAAATGAAATAATAACTAGAGTCTAAGAGAAGTTGGTACTGGAATTATGTTTACGTATAAAATGAATGTTGATGTTCAAGAGTGGGATTTGTTTTTACAAAATCATTATCAAGGAAATTTATTGCAGAGTAGTGATTGGGCCAAGATAAAGGATACTTGGGGGAATGAGAGAGTAGGATTTTATAAAGATAATCAATTGGTTGGAGTAGCGAATATCTTAATTCAACCTCTTCCATTGGGACTTTCTATGTTTTATATTCCACGCGGGCCGGTTGTTGATTATGAGGATAAAGAACTTCTGAAATTTGTACTTTTAACGTTGAAAAAACTTGCTAAAAAAAGCCGAGCAATAATGGTTAAATTTGACCCAAGTCTGTTTGTCAGTCGAGGCCTAATTGGTCAAGAAACTGTCCAAAATTCTAGGACTTTAGAAATTGTTGAAGAACTGAAAAAAAATAAAGTCTATTGGACAGGACTAACAAAGGATATGGCAGAAAATATACAACCGCGTTTTCAAGCTAATATTCATAAAGAAAATTTCTCACTGGATCAACTTTCTAAGTCCACTAGACAGGCAATCCGAACTGCAAGAAATAAAGGATTGGAAGTAAAATTTGGTGGACTCGATTTATTAGATGAATTTTCATTTTTAATGAAGAAAACAGAGTCTCGTAAGAACATCAGTTTACGAGGTAAAGATTATTATCAGAAGTTACTGACTACTTATCCTAACCACTGCTTTATTACAATGAGCTATTTAGATTTACCTAATAGACTGAAAGAAGTTGAGAAGCAACTTGAAAAGAATCTAAAAATAGCGCAGAAGTTTACAGATAAAACGAAAGAAGGCAAAGTAAAAGATAATCATCAAGAAAGAAAACGATTAGAGGAAGAGAGTTCTTTTCTTAAGAGCTATATTGATAGAGGGGATAGTGTCGTCCCATTGTCTGGAACTTTGACCGTCGAATTTGGGGAAACTTCTGAAAACTTATATGCTGGAATGAATGAAGAGTTTAGACACTATCAACCTGCTATTCCTACATGGTTTGAGACTGCGCAACATTCTTTTGAACGTGGTGCAGAGACTCATAATATGGGTGGACTTGAAAATAATTTAGATGGGGGATTGTTTAATTTTAAATCTAAGTTTAATCCCACAATTGAAGAATTTGTTGGCGAGTTTAATTATCCAACTAGTTCTTTGTACTTCTTGTTTAATATAGCCTATAAAATCCGCAAGAAACTTCGAAGTAGGAATTAGATAGGTAAAAGACTTATTGGCAAGTTTAATCTCCTAAATTGTCAAATTAAGTTAGACTTTTCAAGTAACTCAGAAAAACTTGGTAGGGTGATTGATAATTTAAAGATTTCCTAGGAATTCTATTTCTTTTATCAGCTATAGCTGATAAATAATTTTGAGGAATATTCGTAAAATCCATTTGTTTCGGTAATCCATTTCGTCTTAATAAGCCATTAGAATGTTCATTGAGACCTCGTTGACTAGAGCATCCTGGATCCGCAAAGAAAATATCAATGTCATGTGCATTGGAAATAGATCAAAAATTTGACTTATAGAATGTTAAATGATGGTATAGTTTAAGTGAAAGCAATTTTCGATTTATATTATTTTTCAAGGAGGAAGAATGAAAATTTCACCATTTACAGTAACAGAGACAGGGTTTTCTTTTAGAAAATCAGTTAAAAAGGTTGTTCCTTTTTTAGCAGTAGGATTGATGCTAGCAGCGGGTGATAGTGTATATGCCTATTCTGGAGGGAATGGATCGTTTGCGCGTGGAGATGACTATCCGCTTCACTACAAAAATGGCAGTGTGGAAATTGACCAGTGGCGGATGTATTCTCGCCAATGTACGTCTTTCGTGGCCTTTCGTTTGAGTAGTGTAAATGGCTTTGAAATTCCGCCTGCCTACGGTAATGCGAATGAATGGGGGCATCGGGCAAGGCGAGAAGGATACCGTGTTGATAGCAAGCCAGAAGTTGGGTCTATTGCTTGGTCTACAGAAGGTTATTATGGTCATGTTGCCTGGGTTTCAAATGTAATGGGAGATCAGATTGAGATTGAAGAGTACAACTATGGAGTTCGAGAGAGGTATAACCGTCGAATAGTTAAAGCTAGCTCTATGACAGGGTTTATCCATTTTAAGGACTTGGTAGGGAATGATGGTAGAACTGGAAGTCCTATAGAATCAGGGTTGGCGTCTAGTGGGACTCACACGTTTACTCAAAAATCTGCCATTCGAAACCAGCCGTCAAGTACAGCACAAGTTATTGACTACTACTATCCTGGTGAAAATGTTAGCTACGACCAAATCGTAGAAAAGGACGGTTATAAATGGCTTAGCTACATATCCAATAGTGGAACGAGAAGATATGTCCAGTATACGGAAACAGAAAAGGACTTGGTAGGGAATGATGGTAGAACTGGAAGTCCTATAGAATCAGGGTTGGCGTCTAGTGGGACTCATACGTTTACTCAAAAATCTGCCATTCGAAACCAGCCGTCAAGTACAGCACAAGTTATTGACTACTACTATCCTGGTGAAAATGTTAGCTACGACCAAATCGTAGAAAAGGACGGTTATAAATGGCTTAGCTACATATCCAATAGTGGAACGAGAAGATATGTCCAGTATACGGAAACAGAATCGGTGGAGAATGGTTGGAAGAAGCAAAACGGTATTTGGAATTACCTTGAGAACGGGAAACTCGCAACTGGTTGGAAGAAAATAAATGGCAGTTGGTACCACTTTAAAGACAATGGGACCATGTCAACTGGCTGGGTTAAGGATGGCTCTTACTGGTATTACCTGAAGGCATCGGGGGAGATGCAGACAGGATGGCTCAAGGAAAACGGGACATGGTATTATTTGGAGAGTTCAGGGGCTATGAAGTCTAGTCAGTGGTTCCAAGTAGGAGGAAAGTATTACTACGTCAATGCTTCAGGGGCTTTAGCAGTGAATACCACTGTGGATGGCTATCGAGTAGATAGTAACGGAGCTAGAATCTAGAAAGAACCTAAATTGTCAAATTAAGTTAAACTTTTCAAGTAACTCAGAAAAACTTGGTATGGTGATTGATAATTTAAAGATTTCTTAGGAATTCTATTTCTTTTATCAGCTATAGCTGATAAATAATTTTGAGGAATATTCGTAAAATCCATTTGTTTCGGAAGTCCATTTCGTCTTAACAAGCCATTAGAATGTTCATTGAGACCTCGTTGACCAGGACATCCTGGATCCGCAAAGAAAATATCAATGTCATGTGCATTCGAAATAGACCACTAATTGTCAAGTCAAGTGCAACAAAGTTGTTCCTCTGATTAAGTGAGTATCTTTCAAGTTGTTTGAGTTAACTCAAACAGCTTTTTTGCGGACTGATAGCCATGAATTCGTCTAGGTCTTTCATTGATAGCTTTAGTATAGGCTTATAAAAGGTTCGGATCTAGATCTTTGAGCGAGGCTCCCTTTGGAATGAACTCTCTTAGTAGTCCATTGAAATTCTCATTTGTACCTCGTTCATAAGATGAATAGGCATGTGCAAAATAAACATCTAATCCCTCTATCTTACTCAATGATGAAAATTCGTTTCCATTATCTGCAGTTATGGACTTAATGGGATAAAGTTTCATACACTCTAAGACTGCTTGACTGACATACTCTGCTTTCTTTTCCACTAGTTTCCTTGTGACAGCATAGCGTGTTTGTCGTTCTACCAAGGTCAGAATAGAAGGTTCTCCTATTGTCTTTCCGCCCAGAACAGAATCGATTTCCCAATCTCCAAAACGGGAACGATTATTGATTTCTTCTGGCCTTTCTTCAATTGACTTTCCTAGATGTTTCTTGGTAGAGGGGCGCTTGGTAAATTTCTTACGGATCCGCACTGCTTTTGGCAAATCAATGACCTTAATCTCTAATAAACCTTGATGGATATAGTTATAGAGCGTCTTGGTTGAAGGAACAACTGCATCTACATGTTGGAACCTATAGGTATGAACAAAGGTATCCACGCTATGCACCCTTGGTTTCTCTCTCATTGCTTCTGTAAATTCTCTCAGAAAGTCGTCTGATACATGATCCAGTTTCAGATAATAGCTGGCTTCTCTAGCATGACGATAACCGTTATGAGCAGTATCTGCATAATAGTGTTGGTAATAGACCTTCTGTCCATTTACTTGTTTCACCTGTGTTACTGAACCACGATTAATTTCACGAGTAATAGTAGACCGATTTCTCCCTAGTCTACGAGCAATCTCAGCAGGTTTTAGTCCTACACTTAAATAAGCTTCAATTTCTCCTCGTTCAGCTTCAGATAAGTGCTTGTAGGATTGATTTGTGGTAGAATAATTAGTGGACATGTTCATCTTTCTTTATACTGTTTTTGGCAACTCTAGTATATCAGATGAACATGTCTTTTGTGTTGCACTTCATTTTACAAAAGGGCTTAGTTTTAGGTTAAGCCAAAAACTAGCAAAAATACTTGAAAATATTGATAAAATGTGGTAGAATGAAACTTGTCGTGTAAACGATAATACTCATTCTTGATGAATTGTGAAACTGTTGCCCTCGGGTCGTTTTGCAAGTTGAAGTCGAGGAGAGGAAAAAAACAAAAAGGAGAAATACTCATGGCAGTAATTTCAATGAAACAACTTCTTGAGGCTGGTGTACACTTTGGTCACCAAACTCGTCGCTGGAACCCTAAGATGGCTAAGTACATCTTCACTGAGCGTAACGGAATCCACGTTATCGACTTGCAACAAACTGTAAAATATGCTGACCAAGCTTACGATTTCATGCGTGATGCGGCAGCTAACGATGCAGTTGTATTGTTTGTTGGTACTAAAAAACAAGCTGCTGACGCTGTTAAAGAAGAAGCAGAACGTTCAGGTCAATACTACATCAACCACCGTTGGTTGGGTGGAACTCTTACTAACTGGGGAACTATCCAAAAACGTATTGCTCGTTTGAAAGAAATCAAACGTATGGAAGAAGAAGGAATCTTCGACGTTCTTCCTAAGAAAGAAGTTGCACTTCTTAACAAACAACGTGCACGTCTTGAAAAATTCTTGGGTGGTATCGAAGACATGCCTCGTATCCCAGATGTAATGTACGTAGTTGACCCACATAAAGAACAAATCGCTGTTAAAGAAGCTAAAAAATTGGGCATCCCAGTTGTAGCGATGGTTGACACAAACACTGATCCAGACGATATTGATGTAATCATCCCAGCTAACGATGACGCTATCCGCGCTGTTAAATTGATCACAGCTAAATTGGCTGACGCTATCATCGAAGGACGTCAAGGTGAAGACGCAGCAGCAGTTGAAGCAGAATTTGCAGCTTCAGAAGCTCAAGCTGACTCAATCGAAGAAATCGTTGAAGTTGTAGAAGGCGACAACGCTTAATTCATATAAATAGTAATTACCTAGGAGGGCGGGGCCTAGCCCAGCTCTCCTATTTTTAAAAAATATAGGAGAATCAAAATGGCAGAAATTACAGCTAAACTTGTAAAAGAGTTGCGTGAAAAATCTGGTGCCGGTGTTATGGACGCTAAAAAAGCGCTTGTAGAAACAGACGGTGATATCGAAAAAGCGATCGAATTGCTTCGCGAAAAAGGTATGGCGAAGGCAGCTAAGAAAGCTGACCGTGTTGCTGCAGAAGGTTTGACTGGTGTATTTGTTAACGGTAACGTTGCAGCAGTAGTTGAAGTAAATGCTGAAACTGACTTCGTTGCAAAAAACGCTCAATTCGTTGACTTGGTAAACGCAACAGCTAAAGTAATTGCTGAAGGAAAACCAGCTAACAACGAAGAGGCTCTTGCTTTGACAATGCCTTCAGGTGAAACTCTTGAAGCAGCCTATGTATCTGCAACAGCTACAATCGGTGAAAAAATCTCATTCCGTCGTTTTGCTTTGCTTGAAAAAACAGATGCGCAACACTTTGGAGCATACCAACACAATGGTGGTCGTATCGGTGTTATCTCTGTTATTGAAGGTGGAGACGAAGCGCTTGCTAAACAAATCTCAATGCACATTGCTGCGATGAAACCAACAGTTCTTTCTTACAAAGAATTGGATGAGCAATTCGTTAAAGATGAGTTGGCACAATTGAACCACGTGATTGACCAAGATAATGATAGCCGTGCAATGGTTGGTAAACCAGCTCTTCCACACTTGAAATATGGATCAAAAGCTCAATTGACTGATGAAGTGATTGCTCAAGCTGAAGAAGATATCAAAGCTGAATTGGTTGCAGAAGGCAAACCAGAAAAAATCTGGGACAAAATCATCCCAGGTAAAATGGACCGCTTCATGCTTGACAACACTAAAGTTGACCAAGCATACACACTTCTTGCACAAGTATACATCATGGATGACAGCAAGACAGTTGAAGCTTACCTTGAATCAGTAAATGCTTCAGTAGTTGAGTTCGCTCGCTTTGAAGTTGGTGAAGGTATTGAGAAAGCTGCAAACGACTTTGAAGCAGAAGTTGCAGCTACAATGGCAGCAGCATTGAATAACTAAAGAATCTGAAACAAAATAGTTCTCAGCCACAAAAAAGCTAGAGGTTTCCAATTGAGAAACTCTAGCTTTTTAATTTTGCCCCCTTTTCTTATTGTATTTTAAGAGGTTATTGGCCATGAGTATGAATACCATGTTAATTCTCACTTGACGCTTACCCCTCAGATTACATCTCTTGTAACTCAAACAAGCCTTTATCTGCTCCAAAACTTAGGCTCTATATAAGTAAACAAAAAGCCCTATAATAAGGGCTAAGTGCATTTAGGAGGCTACACTTCAAATTCGTAGAGTGCTGTAGACAAATAACGTTCGCCGTTATCTGGTGCTAAAGCAAGGACTTTCTTACCTGTACCTAATTTCTTGGCAACTTCAATTGCCCCGTAAATTGCTGCAGCTGAAGAAATCCCAACAAGGAAGCCTTCTTTTCCACCAATTTCACGTCCGAGTGCTAGAGCATCATCTGACGTTACGCGGACGATACCATCATAGGCCTTTGTATCAAGTGTTTCAGGAATAAATCCAGCTGAGATACCTTGAATTTTGTGAGGTCCTGGTTTTTCACCAGACAAGATAGCTGACTCGTCTGCCTCAACTGCATAAACTTGAATGTTTGAATTTGCTGCTTTAAGAGCGTGAGAAACACCTGAGATCGTTCCACCAGTACCAACACCACCCACAAAAGCATCTAGTCCATCAGAACCGAAAGCAGCTAGTATTTCAGCTCCTGTTGCTCTTTCGTGCACTTCTGGATTAGCTGGATTATTAAATTGGAGTGGAAGGAAGCCGTCACGTTCAGCAGCGATTTCCTGAGCTTTGGCAATAGCCCCTTTCATTCCTTCGCTACCAGGAGTGAGGACGAGTTCAGCACCATAGGCTTGGATAATCTTACGTCGTTCCACACTCATCGTTTCAGGCATGACGATAACAACTTTATATCCTTTAGCAGCACCGACCCATGAAAGACCGATACCAGTGTTTCCACTCGTTGCTTCAACAATGGTAGCACCCGGTTTTAGAATACCATCTTGTTCCGCTTTTTCAATCATACTAAGGGCAATACGGTCTTTTACTGACGATCCAGGGTTAAAAGCTTCTAGTTTAACATAGACGTCTGCAGCACCCTCTGGAACAATGTTGTTAAGTTTAACAATCGGTGTTTGTCCAATAAGTTCAGTGATATTGTTATAAATAGCCATAGATATACCTCTTTTTATAAGATGATACTAGTATAACGCGCTTAAGGCTATTTGTAAAATATAGAAATCCTATCAAAGTGATAGGATTTTTTTATATCAAAAGTCTAAGCCATTAATTTTTAATCGATTGTGATAAGCCAATTCTAATAAATAGGTGTAAAGCGGAAGGATGTCCGTTTTTTTAGGGAATTCAAATTTATGGAAACTCAGGTGCTCATTGTGTGCTTTTAGAAAGATATTTTCTAAATAAGTGATCGTAATCTCACTATCATCTATACCTGATCCAGCAGTTTCCATTTCAACGTTTACAATGTTCATCAAAAAGAGTGACTTAACAGACACCTTGCGACCAGTGGCACCTTGCTTATCAGTAAAAATAATACGGATATTTGTAAAGATAATTGAATCGCGAATAAGTTTATATCCACTTTGAATTTCTTCATTCTCTAGTAGATATTGACCATATTCTTTGATAAGAGTCTCTTTCTTTTCCTCGCTAAAGTTTCCAGCAAGTCCTTGAATAAATTTTCCAAAAGCTATAATTTCTCCTTCGTTTACACTAAGTTTACAGGTGCTTCAACTTCTCGTAAACCTTGATCTGTTAAAGTAACCTTTCCATTAAAAAACTCCACAAGAGCAGCCTTGATATCTTCTTTCTCTTCTTTGTCAACATAAATCATTGTATCAACTTGATCTGTAAAGTTTGTATCCAACTCCATGAGATGATGTTCTTTAAGAAAGTTACTGTACTCTTGGTATTGAGCATAAGACATTTGAATGGTTATTCCAGCCTGTTCTTTGATTTCAATAATGCCAATTTCTTTGACAGCCAAGGCCACACTACCTGCATAAGCACGGATCAAACCACCAGCTCCTAGCTTAATTCCCCCAAAGTAGCGTGTCACTACCACACAGAGATTGGTTAGATTATGATTTTCTAAGACACCCAGCATAGGGATTCCAGCAGTACCACTAGGCTCCCCATCATCACTCGTACGCTTGATTTCACTGCGTTCCCCTACAATAAAAGCAGAGCAGTTATGGGTGGCTTTATAGTGTTCTTTTTTGATGGTAGTGATGAAGTCACGAGCCTCTTCTTCGCTATAAACACGCTTGGCATGACAGATAAA
Organism: bacterium; assembly: GCA_905221415.1. Classification (GTDB taxonomy): domain Bacteria; phylum Bacillota; class Bacilli; order Lactobacillales; family Streptococcaceae; genus Streptococcus. The sequence goes on along the minus strand of CAJNDC010000004.1, from coordinate 135,201 downwards.
GCGGGATTTTTTGATTTCTTCTTGGACCTGCCCATCCTCTTTAATCGTTCTAAATTCCATGATTTAATTGTACTAAAAAAAACTCTAAAGCGCTAGATTTTTACGAATATTAAAGTATGAAAGTAAATCCAAATTATCTCGGTCGCTTGTTTACTGAGAAAGAATTAACTGAAGAAGAACGACAGGTAGCAGTGAGACTGCCAGCAATGAGAAAAGAGAAGGGGAAACTGTTTTGTCAACGTTGTAATAGTTCGATTCTAGAAGAATGGTATTTGCCTATTGGTGCCTACTATTGTAGGGAGTGTTTGCTGATGAAGCGAGTCAGGAGTGATCAAGCCTTATACTATTTTTCGCAGGAAGATTTTCCAAAGCAAGATGTTCTCAAATGGCGTGGTCAGTTAACCCCTTTTCAGGAAAAGGTATCAGAGGGGTTGATTCGAGCAGTCGAAAAGAAAGAACCGACTTTAGTTCATGCTGTGACAGGTGCTGGAAAGACAGAGATGATCTATCAAGTTGTAGCTAAAGTGATTGATGATGGTGGTGCAGTTTGTTTGGCCAGTCCTCGAATTGATGTGTGTTTGGAACTGTATAAGCGACTGCAGAATGACTTTGCTTGTGAGACAGCACTACTCCATGGCGAATCAGAGCCCTATTTTCGAACTCCCCTAGTAGTTGCAACGACTCATCAGTTATTAAAATTTTATCATGCTTTTGATTTGCTGATAGTGGATGAGGTAGATGCCTTTCCTTATGTTGATAACTCCATGCTTTACTATGCTGTAAAGAATAGTGTAAAGGAGGATGGAGTGAGGATATTCCTTACAGCAACTTCTACAGATGAGTTAGATAGGAAGGTTCGCACAGGAGAATTAAAACGATTAAGCTTGCCGAGACGCTTCCATGGAAATCCATTGATTATTCCTAAGCCAGTCTGGCTATCAGATTTTAATCGCTGTTTAGAGAAAAGTCAGTTGTCAGCTAAGTTAAAGACCTATATTGAGAAACAGAGAAGAACAGGTTATCCCTTACTGATTTTTGCATCAGAGATTAAAAAAAGCGAGAAACTAAAAGAAATATTGCAGGAACAATACCCAAATGAAACTATCGGCTTTGTGTCCTCTGTCACAGAAAATCGATTAGAGCAGGTGCAAGCTTTTCGAGATGGAGAGTTGACGATACTCATCAGTACAACAATTTTGGAGCGTGGAGTTACCTTCCCTTGTGTGGATGTTTTTGTTGTAGAAGCTAATCATCGTCTCTTTACCAAGTCTAGCTTGATTCAGATTGGTGGTCGAGTTGGGCGTAGTATGGACAGACCAACTGGTGAGTTGCTCTTCTTTCATGATGGATTAAATGCTTCCATCAAGAAGGCAATCAAGGAAATCAAACAAATGAACAAGGAGGCGGGATTATGAACTGTTTACTATGTGGCCAGACTACAAAGAGTGAGCTGACTTTTAGCAGTCTCTTCCTTTTGAAGGATGACTGCAGTTATCTTTGTTCAGATTGTGCTTCTAGTTTTGAGAAGATTGGTGAGAATTATTGCCCAAACTGTATGAAAACAGGCATGTCAACTAAGTGTCAAGATTGTAAACTTTGGGGTAAAGAAGGAATTCAGGTTGATCATAAGGCAATTTTTACCTATAATCAAGCTATGAAAGACTTTTTCAGTCGATATAAGTTTGATGGCGATTTTTTGCTTAGAAAAGTTTTTGCTTCCGTTCTTGCTGAGGAGCTGAAAAAGTATAGAGGTTATCAATTTGTGTTGATTCCCCTAAGTCCTGAAAGATTACTTGAGAGGGGATTTAACCAAGTTGAGGGTTTGGTCGAAGCGGCAGGCTTTTCTTTTAAAGATATATTAGGAAAAAGAGAAGAGAGTGCTAGTTCTTCTAAAAGCCGTTTGGAAAGGTTGGCTACTAAAATTCCATTTTTTATTAAAGATGGGATCTCACTTCCTAAGAAGATTTTGCTGATTGATGACATCTATACAACAGGTGCAACTGTGAATCGTGTAAAACGACTTTTGGAAGAAGCGGGTGCTTTGGAAGTTAAAACCTTTTCCCTTGTAAGATGAGGAAAAAATTTGCAAAATGAAAATGAAAGCGTTATAATATAGTTAGAAAAACAAAAATGTTTAGAAAGAAGGTACTTATATGATTAAATATAGTATCCGTGGTGAAAACCTAGAAGTAACAGAAGCAATTCGTGATTATGTAGTTTCTAAACTCGAAAAGATCGAAAAGTATTTCCAACCAGAGCAAGAGTTGGATGCACGTGTGAATTTGAAAGTTTACCGTGAGAAAACAGCAAAGGTTGAAGTAACAATTCCACTTGGATCTATTACTCTTCGTGCAGAAGATGTTTCTCAAGATATGTATGGTTCTATCGATCTTGTAACAGATAAAATTGAACGTCAGATTCGTAAAAATAAGACTAAAATCGAACGTAAGAATAAAAATAAAGTTGCGACAAGTCAACTCTTTACAGATGCTCTAGTTGAAGATGCAGATGTTGTGCAACCTAAAGTCGTTCGTTCAAAACAAATTGATTTGAAGCCAATGGATTTAGAAGAAGCCCTTCTTCAAATGGATTTATTGGGACATGATTTCTTTATTTATGTAGATGTAGAAGATCAAACAACTAATGTTTTGTATCGTCGAGAAGATGGTGAAGTTGGTTTGCTCGAAGTAAAAGAATCATAAAATTGAAATAACTAATAAGAGTGGTTTACTGATTTGTAAACCACTTTTTCTTGTGCCTATAAGTAAGTAGAAAAACGAGGAAATCCTTGATAAAACAGTCAGAATCGACCCCTATAATCTGAACTTATAGGGGTGTTTATATTTATTAAGTAGACAAAATAATACCCTAAGGGATAGAATGGGGTTGTCAACAAATAGCGAATACAAAAATGTAAGCGCTCTTATAACAATTAAAGGAGTCATAACTATGGCAACAAAAGAAGAAATTTTACGCGAACTATATCCTGAGGACCTTTTTCACTATGCGGATGGTCTAACTTTGGGTGAAGCAGAGGTTTTACAAGAAACTCGCCGTTTGATTGAGAAACATCTCCGTCCGGTTATTAATGAATACTGGGAAAAACCTGATTTTCCTTTTGAAGAATTCTATGCTGTGGCTAAGGGCGCTCAAATTATGAACAATCCAAAATTGTTTGAAGGACGTGAGGGTAGCTGGAAACCATCTGAACTTTATATTGCTTTCTTGTATCTTGAACTTGCTCGCTTCGATGCTTCTATGGCAACATTCTACACCGTTCATGGTGGACTTTGCTACAACACAATTCTCTTGGGTGGTGATGAGCGTCAACAAAAAGAATTTCTTCCAAAATTAGCTGCATTTGATTGGCAAGGTTGCTTCGCTTTGACTGAACCTCTTTCAGGTTCTGATATTGCTGGAGGACTTGCAACTACTGCAGAACGTGTTGGAGACAAGTGGATTCTAAATGGTGAAAAACGCTGGATTGGTGGTTCAGATACTGCAGATGTCGTTCCTGTATTTGCTCGTGATGTTGCGGATGGCAAGGTGAAATGCTTTATCGTTCGTAAGGGAGCTCCTGGATATCATGCGGAACCAATCCCACATAAGATTGCTCTTCGTTGTGTCCGCAATGGCCATATTACTATGAAGAATGTAGAGGTTCCAGATTCAGACCGTTTGGTAAATATCAATGGTTTTGGTGATGTAGCCCGTATCTTGACCTTCACTCGTGCGGACGTTGCTCACATTGCTATGGGAGTGACTTGTGGATCTTATGTAGCAGCTCTTAAATATGCTAAAGATCGTGAACAGTTCAAACGTCCAATTGCCAAATTCCAAATTGTTCAAGAAAAATTGGCTCGCATGCAAGCAAATGCTGTAGCAGTTATTGCTTATTCAACTCGTATTGCTGAGATGCAAGAGAAAGGGAATGAATTGATGCTTAACTCTGCTCTTGCTAAGATGCACAATTCCTTGGTGATGCGTGAAACAGTTGCCCTTGCTCGTGAAACTTGCGGAGGTAATGGTATTACACTTGAGACAGACGTTGCTCGTTTCTTTGCAGATGCTGAATCAATCTATACCTATGAAGGCTCACACGAAGTGAATGCCTTGATTGTTGGTCGTGAGATTACTGGACTAGGTGCCTTTGTTTAATGTCAGGAGGGCGATTGAAGGATTTCTGTTTAATCGTCCTTGCTTCATGCACTGGATTTTTGTAAAATAAGAAGGAGAAAATAATGATATCTAAGGTGATGATTATTGGTTCTGGTCAAATGGGAAGCGGAATTGCTCAAGTATTTGCTCAGGCTGGTTTTACAGTTTACTTAAACGATATTAAAGAAGAATTTGTTCAAAGAGGCTTAAATAATATCACAAAACAATTGGAACGTTCAGTTGAAAAAGGACGGATGTCTGCGGATGAGAAGGATCAGGTATTGGCCAATTTGCTTCCATCTATTTCATATGAAGATGCGAAACAAGTCCAATTGGTGATTGAAGCTGCAACTGAGAATCGTGAGATTAAGTTGAATATTTTCAAACAATTGGATGAATTGACAGATCCTAAAACTATCTTAGCATCAAACACATCCTCTTTGTCAATCACGGATATAGCTGCTGCTACTAAACATCAGGAGCGCGTGATTGGAATGCACTTCTTTAATCCTGCCCCAATCATGAAACTTGTAGAGGTTATTAAGGCCTTGCAGACTTCAGAAGAAGTGGTTCAGGCGGTTCGTGAATTGACAGTGAAAATTGGTAAAACACCAGTTGATGTTAAAGATTCTTATGGTTTTGTTGTGAACAGAATTTTGATTCCTATGATCAATGAAGCCATTTACATTCTAGGTGAAGGAGTGGCTAGTGCCGAGGAAATCGATGAAGCGATGAAGCTTGGTGCAAATCATCCTATTGGACCTTTGGCTCTTGCCGACTTGATTGGATTGGATGTTTGTTTGGCTATTATGGGCGTCCTAAACCAAGGGTTTGGTGATCAAAAATACCGTCCTGCCCCTCTTCTTAAGAAAATGGTCGAAGCAGGAAAATTGGGACGGAAGACAAAAGAAGGCTTCTTTACTTACTAGACACTGATGGAGGTAGTCATGAAAGACGTAGTTATTGTTTCGGCAGTGCGAACACCTTTAGGTTCCTTTGGCGGGAGCTTGAAGAATGTTTCTGCTGTTGATTTGGGATCTTTGGTAATTAAGAGTGCTTTGGAAAAAGCGAATATTAAACCAGAGCAGGTAGATGAAGTGATTATGGGGAATGTCCTAGGCGCAGGTTTAGGCCAAAACGTGGCTCGCCAAATGAGTATTCATGCTGGGCTTCCTGAATTTACACCAGCCTTTACCATTAATAAGGTTTGTGGTTCCGGTTTGAAGGCAGTGCAGTTAGCTGCTCAAGCGATTCAGTGCGGAGATGCAGATATTATCGTGGCTGGTGGTGCAGAAAACATGAGCCAAGCTCCATATGTTTTGCCAAGCTTCCGTTGGGGTGGCCGTATGGGAGATTCGAAAGTGGTAGATACCATGATTAAGGACGGTTTGTCTGATGCCTTTAACGAATACCATATGGGGATTACAGCTGAGAATGTGGCAGAAGAATATGGTATTAGCCGGGATGATCAAGATGCGCTTGCTTTGGAATCACAAAAACGAGCAGTGGCGGCTATAGAATCTGGACGCTTTAAGGAAGAGATTGTTCCGGTGGTCATTCCTCAACGTAAAGGCGATCCTATCGTCTTTGATACAGATGAATTTCCTAGAAAAGATGCTAGCTTGGAGAGTCTGTCTAAGCTGCGTCCCGTTTTCAAAAAAGACGGTTCTGTTACAGCGGGAAATGCCTCAGGTATCAATGACGGGGCCGCGGCTGTCTTGGTCATGAGTGCTGAAAAAGCTGAAGAATTAGGACTTCCAGTCATTGCGCGCATTCGTTCGTATGCAAGTGCAGGTTTGGATCCTAAGATTATGGGATGTGGACCGATTTATGCGACCCGTAAAGCTCTTGAAAAAGGTAATTTGACAGTTGATGATCTTGACTTGATCGAGTCAAATGAAGCCTTTGCTGCTCAGGCTTGTGCGGTCGGGAAAACACTTGGTTTCAATACCGATATTGTAAATGTCAATGGTGGCGCGATTGCTCTTGGTCACCCAATTGGGGCTTCAGGTTGCCGTATCCTAGTGACTCTGGTACATGAGATGATGAAACGTGATGCTAAAACTGGTTTAGCTACTCTCTGTATCGGAGGAGGGATGGGAACAGCCCTCATCGTTGAACGTTAGCTATTAGAAAACTGAACGTCATTTCCTCTTTTTCAATATTACGATTACAAAATGAGATTTTGATCCGATCTCATAGTTACATACCTTATCAAGTGTCTTTCTCTAAAAGGGCTTGATAAGGTATTTTTATTTTTTTCTAAGACTTTAAGCATGGATTGGACGACCATATCCTATAAGCTGAACTTATAGGTCTATAAATAAAGATTAAGTAGACGGATGGGGAAAAAAGGTTTATGATGAAAATGTAAGCTCTTACATTTTGTGTTGGTATTTGTTGACGCTGTACTCTGTACTCAAAATAAATCAAGTAGGAGCAGAACAATGAGTAAAACTGTTTTATTAGAGGTTAAGAATGGTCTTGGCTATCTAACAATTAACCGTCCATCGGCTTTGAACGCTTTAAGTTCAGAAGTCTTAAAGGATTTGAATCTCGCTTTAGACCAAATTGAAGCAAGCGAGGACATTCGTGTTGTCATTGTGACCGGTCAAGGAGAGAAAGCATTTGTCGCGGGAGCAGACATTAAAGAGATGGACCAAATGTCTCCAATTCAGGCTCATGAATACATGACCTATGCGAACGACACCTTTACCCGCTTATCTGAATTAACCCAGCCAACTATTTCAGTATTGAATGGTTATGCTTTGGGAGGCGGTTTAGAATTAGCTCTTTCAACTGATATCCGAATCGGCTATGACAAGACAATGGTTGGCTTCCCTGAAGTCGGCTTGGGAATCATTCCTGGTTTTGCAGGTACCCAAAGAATGTCTCGTTTGATTGGTACTAGTAAAACAAAGGAATTAATTTTCACTGCTAGAATGGTTAAAGGGCAGGAAGCATATGATCTTGGAATTCTTAACAAGTTGGTAGCAGCAGAAGAACTATTGCCTGCGGCAGAAGAGCTAGCAGCAGCAATTATGAAAAATGCACCGCTAGCAGTTGAAAAAGCTAAACATATTATCCAAGTTGGCTCAGAACTCCCTCTGAAAAATGCTATTCGTTTGGAAACAGAAGCGGAAGCTCTACTCTTCTCAACAGAAGATAAGGTAGAAGGAATGCGCGCTTTTGTTGAAAAACGCAAAGCTGTCTTTCAACGTAAATAAGAGAGGAGATAGGTTATGAAAGTTGTAACATTGTCTGAAGCTATTTCCTTGATTCATTCAGGAGATAAAGTTGGTATTTCTGGATTTCTTGGAGTGGGAGAACCATTTGAGTTAATTGAGGAACTAGTTCGTCAAAACCAGCAAGATTTGACCTTGGTGTCTGTTGTAACCTCTCAACCAGGTAAGGAAGTTGGAGTTGGTCGTCTTTGTGAAAATCATCAGGTTACAAAGTATATTGCAGCCCATGTAGGAACATCTGCTGCTGCTCAGCATGATTATTTCTCAGGAACCATGAAAGTGGAGTTCACTCCGATGGGAACTGTCGTAGAACGCTTACATGCTGCAGGTGCAGGTCTTGGAGCAGTTTTAACGCCAACAGGTGTAGGAACAATTCTTGAAGATGAGCACGAAAAAGTAACTCGAAATGGAAAAGAATATTTGATTTATGATCCATTGAAGATTGATATTGCCTTGATTAAAGCTACTAAGGCTGATAAATATGGTAATCTTTATCTAGATGGGACTACTAAAAACATCTCCCTTCAACTCGCTCTAGCGGCTGATACAGTCATTGTTGAGACAAACGAGTTGGTTGAAGTCGGGGAAATTGATCCAAATGATATTTACATCCCTGGTATCCTAGTTGACTATGTCGTTCAAGGATTGACACCACAAGAACATCATCAGATGATGGGAGACTTGTGGACAGAGACAAAAAAACTGGCGGGGGTGAAGTAAAATGAAAGCAAAAGAAATTATCGCAAGACGTGTAGCGCTTGAATTTAAAGATGGAGATGTGATCAATCTTGGATTTGGGATTCCAAACGCTTCTGCTGATTATATTCCAGAAGGAGTAAATGTTATTTTGCAGGCAGAAAATGGCGCTCTTCGATTTGGGGAAACACCTACCAAGGACAACTATAATGCCAATTTAGCGAACTCTGGTGGAGCTCCTATCACATTGTTGCCCGGAGCAGCCTTGTTTGATCTACAAACTTCCTTTGCCATTATTCGTGGTGGACACGTGGATGCAACTGTTCTGGGAGCGCTAGAAGTCAGCCAAGATGGTAGTATTGCGAACTGGATTATCCCAGGGAAATTTGCTCCTGGTATGGGTGGCGCAATGGACTTATTGGTAGGTGCTAAGCGTGTAATCGGGGCTATTCAACACACAACTGCTGATGGGGAATCTAAGTTGTTGAAAGAATGTACCTTGCCACTTTCAGCTAAGGGAGTATTGGATCTCGTTATCACTGATTTAGCGGTCTTTGAAATTCAAGATGGTAAATTCTTATTGAAAGAGTTGGCTCCTGGTGTGACATTAGAAGAAGTTCTTGAAAAAACAGCTGGGGAAGTCATTGTCGCAGAAGACCTAAAAACAATGCCGATTTAAGCAAAAAAAGAGCTATTTTCTCCTTAGTGTGTTATGATATAAACTAGATAGTATTGTAAGCGCTTTATATACAACGTTAAAATGAAGTATTCGAAATGTTATTTCGATAAAAAGTCAGTAGACAACTATCAAACACTAGAATAGTTGTCTAATTGACTTACTAAAATAGTGAAGGAAAGCTAGGTGATGGGTAAGTGGATATTATCCAAATGAACTATTTCATCAATATCATAGAATGCGGATGCAACCTTTCCATTGCTGCAAAGAAGATTCACATTAGTCAATCAGCCTTGAGTCAATTCGTGACAAATTTTGAAGCAGCTGAAGGGATTCAATTATTCAATCGCAAGAATGGAAGATTAGAAAGTTTAACAGATTCGTGACGCAAAATTTATCGTTATGCGACCGAGATTGTGAATCGACATGAAGAAATGCTTTCCATGATCCATATAGAAGCTCAAAAGCAAAAAGGCACCATTAATTTTGGTATTCCGTCCTTGATTTTACGAGTTTATTTTGCTAGTGCCTTGCCTCATTTTCTGAAAAATAATCCTCATATCCATATCCAGGTTACGGAAGGTGGAGGGAAGGAAATTCGTCAAAAAATGGTTGATGGAGATTTGAATCTCTCTATTCTGATAGAGCCTACGAGCCTGGATGCTAAAAAATATGAACAACATATCATTCAATTGGATGAATACGTTGCTTATATGGATAAGGATCATCCGCTGGCTCAGAAAAGCTTGTTGGAATGGTCTGATATTGCTGGTTATGAATTGGCAACCTTCAACAAAACATTTACGACTTATGATTTAGTGACAGAAAAACTTCGTTCACAACGAATTGAGGCTAAATTTGCTTATCTTTCCTCTACTTGGGACTTCCTAGTTGAATCAACTCATCAGACAGATTTGATTGCCCTTTTGCCAAGGCCGGTTGAATATTTTGTGGACAAGAGTCGTTTTAAGGCGGTTAGATTCAAGGATCCGATTCCATTTAATATTTGGTTTTGTAGACCCTATAAAAATTCCTACAATGAAGTAGAGTCTTATATATATGAAGAATTGTTGAAAGATTATTACCAACCGTTTTCTGACAACTAAGCTGAGGTGAATGCGATGACCTATAATGACGTGCTGGCGCGAGAATTGAAGGCAGACGTGAAAGTGTTGATTCGGGACTATTTCAAGTCTCGTGAGGATGAACAACAGTTCCCTAGAGAATTGCTTTATCAGTTTATTGAGCGATTTGATATCTTTTCCTTGCTTTTAGATAGTCAAGATTCTGTTTTGAGAACCGAGTTTTTGACCTTTATTCGCTTGATTTCAAAAGATTTCCCTGCTTTTTCTGCTGTTCTGCTAACTCAGGCATGTTATGGTATCTATCCTATTTTACGATATGGAAGTCAGGAACAAAAATCGCGTTATGTAGAACCATTAGTAAGGGGAGAAATCTTAGCTGGCTTGGGATTTTCCGAAGGAAAATTGATGGAAAGCTTGGAGGTTATTGCAACAACCGCAAGGAAAACAGAGGTAGGTTGGTCTTTAACTGGGAAGAAGTCAATTGTATCAAATTGCCGCTATGCAGATATTTTGTTAATCTTAGCCAAGGTTCAGGAAACTAACGGAGAAGATGGATATGGATTTTTCATTGTTGATACGACTCGACCGGGGGTTGCTTTTGGAGATGATATAGCAAAACCTGGTTTACAGGGTTTACCTGTGAATTCGGTAACTTTTGACCAGGTCATATTGCCAGAAGATAGTCTGCTAGGATTGACTTTAAATGGGGAAACTCAGTTAAATGATATTATCAAAAAATTACAGCTAGGATTAAGCGCAATCTCTATTGGTATCTCTGAGGGAGCTTTTGAAAAAGGTCTGGCTTTTGTAAAGGTCAAAAGAGGATTTGGGAAACGATTAATCGATGCGACAGTCTATCAACATCAATTCGCAGACTTGTATACTAAGCTGTGTGCGGCTGAATCTTACTTTGCTTCCTACAAGGACAGGATGAAGGCGGATTCTCTCTTTGTATCTCAGATAAAACTTTATACGACAAAAGTAGCAATTGAGATTTCTGAGGAAATTATTAGATTAATTGGACCTCTTCAAACCTTGGATGACATCCCTATAGACCGTTATCTAAAGGATGCCAAAACGATTGAAATCTATGGAAAATCTGGGGATTCGATTCGTAAAAGAATAGCAGCCCAATGGATAAAGGAGTAAAGCATGGCAGAACTCACCTTACAGGAATATCAATTTCATGATATGAAACTGACATGGCTACGTGGAGCCGATAAATTGACGGATGCAGGGACTCTTTTTGGTCCGGTTCCGAAAGTTGTGTGGTCTCGTTACTACCCAACAAATGATGCTAATATGATGGCAGAATTGACGGATCCTATTTTGATCCAGTACAAGGATAAGAATTACTTGATAGATGCAAGTTTTGATACAGCAAAATTATCCGATAAACAAAGGCGTAACTTAGGAATCTTGTCTGAAAGTCGGGTAGAAGAAAGTTTAGCTCTTTTAGGACTATCGCCTGAAGACATTGACATCGTGCTGATGACACATATGCACCACGATCATTCTGGTGGCTTGACGTATGTGAATGATCAAGGGAAGCTGGTTTCCAAGTATCCAAACGCCAAGATTATTGTGAATGATGTCGAATGGTATGAGATGAGAAACCCTAATGATCGAACGCGGGGAACTTATCTGAGAGAAAATTGGGAACCGATTCAAGATCAGGTGACGACTTTCTCAGAGTATATCAATGTCATTCCAGAAATCCAAATGATTCACACAAGTGGTCACAGCAATGGCCACAGTATTATCTTGCTCAAACAGGGGAAAGATACGATGATCCATATGGGGGACTTGATGTTATCACATGTTCATCGAAATCCTCTCTGGGTTCCAGCAGTTGATGATTATCCTATGAAATCAATTTTAGCCAAAAAGAAGTGGTTGCGTCAGGCTTTTGAGAATCATTATAAGTTTTTCTTTTACCATGATCAATTTTTTGCGGTGGTAGAGTTTGACAAGGATGGGAAGGAATTTGTAGATTATGTTCTACGTTCTCGCCCCCCACTTATTCCTTTTACAGATCAGCAGGATCGTAAGCCAGATTTTTTAGGATAGCAGAATATGAGGAGACAAATATAACATTTTCTTGTTGACGGGGATATTGGTGCATCATGCATCCATTTGCCAACAAGAATCAACAGAAAATAAAAGGAGGACTCATATGTCAATTACAAAACTTTTACAGATTCAATATCCAATTTTCCAAGGGGCTATGGCTCAAATCTCGCACTATCAACTAGCAGCAGCTGTTTCTGAGGCTGGAGGTCTGGGAATTATCGCTTCGGGTGGTATGACCGGAGAGCAGTTGCGAGAAGAAATTCGTGAACTGAGAAAGTTGACAGATAAGCCTTTTGGTGTCAACATCATGTTGATGATGAAAAATATCAAGGATATTGTGACCGTTATCATCGAAGAAAAGGTTCCAGTGGTAACTACAGGTGCAGGAACTCCTAAGCATATCATGCCTTACTTGAAAGAAGCAGGAATCAAGGTTATTCCAGTTATTGCCAGTGTCAAGCATGCTCAAAAAATGCAAGAATTGGGAGTTGATGCTGTAATCGCTGAAGGTTCAGAAGCTGGTGGCCATATTGGAGAGACCAATACAATGGCTCTTATCCCACAAATCGTTGATGCCGTAACGATTCCAGTCATTGCTGCAGGAGGTGTGGCAGATGGTCGTGGACTTGCTGCTGCGATTGCCCTAGGTGCACAAGGAGTTCAAATGGGAACAGTTTTTCTTGCTTCAGAAGAATGTCCAATTTCTCCAGCCTATAAAGAAGCTATTTTGGCGGCAAGTGATACAGCGACTGCGGTTACAGGCCGCATTGCGGGAGCGCCAGTTCGTTGTATTCGTAATGAGATGACGGATCACTACATTGAATTAGAGCAGAAAGGTACAAACCGAGAGGAACTGGAAGAAATTACGATCGGTTCCCTATCTAAGGCTGTCTATGAAGGTGATACAGTTCATGGTTCAATGATGAGCGGACAAATTGCGGGTTTGGTGAAAGACATCAAACCATGTAAGACTATTTTAGAATCAATTGTGAAACAGGCGCAAGAGCGCCTACAAGACATTCGACTAGAATTAGGTGAATAATGTAATCTAGGCGGAAGATTCTGCACTGATGTGGAAAAAGGAGAGCGAGGCATTTGCTATCCTTTTTTATATATGGTTTTTAAGAGCATCTTGCTATAATAAAAGCAGTGCTTTCTCTTTAAAGGTCGCTTTTTAAGGGCTTTTGTGATATAATAATGCGCAAGAGGTTTAGAATGAAAAAAAATAATTTAATCCCGTTTTCTGCAGTCTTACTAGGACTTGCAACTTTCGGAATCTTAACTTTGCTGATTATTTTTTCACATAATCTTGCTGTAACAATCACTGCTTTGTTTTTATTTGTACTGCTTTATCTGCTTTTATTTGTATGGCAAAAAAAGCAGTATGAAAAGAGCGAAATTGAACAAATCCAATATGTAAATCACCAAGCCGAAAATAGCTTGAGCACTTTGCTTGATCAAATGCCGGTGGGAGTCCTGAAATTAGACTTATCAAGTGGAGAAGTGGAATGGTTTAATCCCTATGCTGAGCTGATTTTGACGAATGAAGAAGGGGAAATTGATGTTGAGTTAATTCAAACCATCATCAAGGCTTCTGTTGGGAATCCAGGTTCGTATGCTACCTTGGGCGAAACACGATATGCTGTTCATATGGACAAGGCTTCGGGTGTTTTGTATTTCTTTGATGTTTCTGGGGAGTACGAAGCGACTGTCGAATTGGTAACTAGTCGTCCAGTCATTGGGGTCATCTCAGTGGATAATTACGATGATTTGGAGGATGCGACGTCTGACTCTGATATCAGCCATATCAATAGCTTTGTAGCTAATTTTGTTTCAGAATTTGCTAGTAAGTATGCTATGTTTTCTCGCCGTGTGGGGATGGATCGTTTTTATTTATTCACAGATTACACAGTACTCGAGGAATTGATGAATGACAAATTCTCTGTTATTGATGCTTTCCGAGAAGAATCAAAACAGAGGCAGCTACCCCTAACTTTAAGTATGGGATTTTCTTATGGTGATGGAAATCATGAAGAGATAGGGAAAATTGCCTTGCTCAACTTGAACTTAGCAGAAGTTCGCGGTGGTGACCAGGTGGTGGTCAAGGAAAATGATGAGACCAAGAATCCAGTCTACTTCGGTGGAGGAACTGCTGCGTCTATCAAACGTACTCGTACACGTACGAGAGCCATGATGACAGCCATTTCTGATAAGATTCGAAGTGTTGACCAGGTTTTTGTAGTCGGTCATAAAAATCTAGATATGGATGCCTTGGGCTCTGCTGTCGGTATGCAGTTGTTTGCAAGTAATATTATTGAGAGCAGTTATGCTGTCTATGATGCAGATAAAATGTCAGCAGATATCGAGCGTGCTATCCAGTTCTTAAAGAAGGAAGATACTACGAAACTCTTATCTCTTACAGATGCGATGAAGCTAGTTACAAGCCGTTCGTTATTGATTTTAGTGGATCACTCCAAGACGGCTTTGACCTTATCGAAAGATTTTTATAATTTGTTTACTCAAACCATTGTTATTGACCATCATAGACGTGACCAGGATTTCCCTGAGAATGCAGTCATCACCTATATTGAAAGTGGGGCAAGTAGTGCCAGTGAGCTGGTCACAGAATTGATTCAGTTCCAAAATTCTAAGAAAAATCGTTTGAGTCGTATGCAGGCTAGCGTACTGATGGCTGGAATGATGCTGGATACCAAGAATTTCACATCTCGCGTGACGAGTCGAACCTTTGATGTGGCTAGCTACCTGAGAACACGTGGAAGTGACAGTATTGCTATCCAGGAGATTGCTGCGACAGATTTTGAAGAGTATCGTGAGGTAAATGAACTCATTTTACAAGGTCGTAAGTTAGGTTCAGATATCTTGATTGCCCAAGCTAAGGACTCAACGACTTATGACACCGTTGTTATCAGTAAGGCTGCCGATGCTATGCTGGCCATGTCCGGTATTGAGGCTAGTTTCGTTCTGGCAAAAAATACACAAGGATTTATCTCCATCTCGGCTCGAAGCCGTAGTAAAATCAATGTGCAACGCATTATGGAAGAGCTAGGTGGCGGAGGCCATTTTAATCTAGCGGCTGCGCAAATCGAGAATATGAGTCTGTCAGAAGCAGGAGAAAAATTGACTCAACTAATCTTGGATGAACTAAAGGAAAAGGAGAAAGAAGAATGAAAGTAATCTTTTTAGCAGATGTTAAAGGAAAAGGGAAGAAAGGCGAAATCAAGGAAGTGCCAACTGGCTATGCTCAAAACTTCCTGATTAAAAAGAATTTGGCCAAGGAAGCGACTGCTCAAGCAGTGGGTGAGTTGCGTGGAAAACAAAAATCAGAAGAAAAGGCTCATGCTGAAATGATTGCCGAAGCAAAAGCCATCAAGGCTAAGCTTGAAGCAGAAGAAACGGTTGTAGAGTTTGTTGAAAAGGTTGGACCGGATGGCCGTACATTTGGCTCCATCACTAACAAGAAAATTGCAGAAGAATTGCAAAAGCAGTTTGGTATTAAGATTGACAAACGCAATATTCAAGTGCAAGCACCAATTCGAGCAGTAGGTTTGATTGATGTACCAGTGAAGATCTATCAAGATGTTACAAGTATCATCAATCTTCGTGTAAAAGAAGGTTAAGTTTACAACTTGTTGACAAGATTGTAAAAGGAAGGAAAGTCGGATGGCAGAAGTAGAGGAACTGCGAGTTCAACCTCAGGATATTTTGGCAGAACAATCTGTTCTGGGGGCTATTTTTATAGATGAGAGTAAGCTCGTTTTTGTCCGAGAATACATTGATTCTCGCGACTTCTTTAAGTATGCTCATCGGTTGATTTTCCAAGCAATGGTAGATTTGTCGGATCGTGGGGAAGCAATTGATGCGACGACAGTTCGGACGATTTTGGATAGTCAAGGGAATCTCCAAAATATTGGTGGCTTGTCTTACCTTGTTGAAATTGTCAACTCTGTACCAACTTCAGCTAATGCGGAATATTATGCTAAAATTGTAGCTGAAAAGGCTATGCTACGTCGCTTGATTTCCAAGTTGACAGAGTCTGTCAACCAAGCCTATGAAGCTTCTAAGCCTGCAGATGAAATCATCGCTCAGGCTGAAAAGGGACTCATAGATGTTAGCGAAAACGCCAATCGTAGTGGGTTCAAGAACATCCGAGATATTCTAAATATCAACTTTGGGAACCTAGAAGTTCGGTCACAACAAACAACGGATATCACTGGTATTGCAACGGGTTACCGTGATTTGGACCATATGACGACAGGTCTCCATGAGGAGGAATTAATTATTCTAGCGGCGCGACCAGCAGTTGGTAAGACAGCTTTTGCCTTGAACATTGCTCAGAACATTGGGACTAAGTTGGACAAGACGGTAGCTATCTTTTCACTGGAAATGGGTGCGGAAAGTCTAGTAGACCGTATGTTGGCGGCCGAAGGCTTGGTGGAGTCTCATTCTATCCGTACAGGTCAATTGACTGATGAGGAGTGGCAAAAGTATACCATTGCTCAAGGAAACCTAGCCAACGCGAGTATCTATATCGATGATACGCCAGGGATTCGAATCACGGAAATTCGTTCGCGCTCACGCAAACTAGCTCAAGAAACGGGCAATCTAGGATTGATTTTGATCGACTACCTACAGCTTATCACAGGGACTGGTCGTGAGAACCGCCAACAAGAAGTTTCTGAAATTTCTCGTCAGTTGAAAATTCTAGCCAAGGAATTAAAAGTTCCAGTCATTGCTCTCAGCCAGTTATCCCGTGGAGTGGAACAGCGTCAGGATAAGAGACCAGTCTTGTCTGATATTCGTGAATCGGGTTCTATCGAGCAGGATGCGGATATCGTAGCTTTTCTATACCGTGACGATTACTACGATCGTGCTGGTGAAGAAGAGGAAGGAATTCCAAATAACAAGGTAGAGGTTATCATCGAGAAAAACCGTAGTGGAGCTCGTGGAACGGTGGAATTGATTTTCCAAAAAGAATACAATAAATTTTCAAGTATCTCAAAGAGGGAGGCATAAGATGTCAGATGCATTTACAGATGTAGCCAAGATGAAAAAAATCAAAGAAGAGATCAAGGCGCATGAGGGACAAGTCGTTGAAATGACTTTGGAGAATGGCCGTAAGCGTCAAAAAAACAGACTGGGTAAGTTAATTGAGGTTTATCCATCTTTATTTATCGTTGAATTTGGGGATGTTGAGGGAGACAAACAAGCCAATGTTTATGTTGAATCCTTCACCTACTCAGATATCTTGACAGAGAAGAACTTGATTCGCTATCTAGACCAAGAATCCTAAAATGAAGTGAGCTTTGCTCACTTTTTTCTTTTTCTCCCGAATAGTATAAACGAGGGTAACCTCAGAAATTTATATCACTAAGGAGAATGAATGACGTTTTTTAAATCAGGAGTTAAGAAGAGTAGATATACTCAGTTGGGTGTAGGGCTGGCTACTTTGTTCGTTACGAGTACTTTTTTGTTTGGTGGGGAATCGGTTCAGGCCGACAGTGTAGCGCGTGGAGATGACTATCCGCTTCACTACAAAAATGGTAGTGTTGAAATCGATCAGTGGCGGATGTATTCTCGCCAGTGTACGTCTTTTGCGGCCTTTCGTTTGAGTAGTGTAAATGGCTTTGAGATTCCTCCTGCCTACGGAAATGCGAATGAATGGGGGCATCGTGCTCGTCGTGAAGGTTATCGTGTGGATACTAAGCCAGAAGTTGGGGCTATTGCTTGGTCGACAGAAGGTTATTATGGGCACGTGGCCTGGGTATCAAATGTATCAGGGGATACGATTGAGATAGAAGAGTATAATTATGGAGTTCGAGAAAAGTATAACCGTCGAAAGGTCAAGGCTAGTTCGATGACAGGTTTTATTCATTTCAGGGATTTATCCACTAGCCATAGTGCGGGTGAGAATGCTCGTAGCTCAGAGCTTCCGTCTAGTGGGACAATAGTATTCACGGGGAAATCGCCTATTATGGACCAACCATCAAGTACAGGACAAGTTATTGACTACTATTATGCTGGTGAGAGTGTGAGTTATGATCAGGTTCTTGAAAAGGATGGTTATAAGTGGCTTGGTTATTTGTCTTATAGCGGTTCTAGAAGATATGTGCAGTATGCAGAGCTAAGCAATACAGAAAAGGGCTGGAAAAAAGAAGGAGGGAGTTGGTATTACCGAGAGAATGGGAAACTCGCAACTGGTTGGAAGAAAATAAATGGCAGTTGGTATCACTTTAAAGACAATGGAACCATGTCAACAGGTTGGGTGAAGGATAGTTCGCATTGGTACTATCTAAAGGCATCAGGGGAGATGCAGACAGGATGGCTCAAGGAAAATGGAACATGGTATTATTTGGAGAGTTCAGGTGCTATGAAGTCTAGCCAGTGGTTCCAGGTAGGAGGAAAGTCTTATTACGTCAATGCTTCAGGGGCTTTAGCAGTGAATACTACTGTAGATGGCTATCGAGTGGATAGTAATGGAGCTAGAATCTAGAAAGAATATAAAAAAGAGGGCTTCACTACCATTTGCCTATTCTTTCCGATGGTATTTTTCCTTGCTTTCCTTTATAATGGGTGTATGGACAAGAAAAAATTATTATTGATTGATGGATCTTCTGTTGCCTTTCGAGCTTTTTTTGCGCTTTATCAGCAGCTAGATCGATTTAAAAATGCTAATGGTCTTCATACTAATGCAATCTACGGCTTTCAACTCATGTTGAATCATGTCTTGGAGCGAGTTGAGCCCAGCCATGTTTTGGTAGCCTTTGATGCAGGCAAGACGACTTTCCGAACAGAGATGTATGCAGACTACAAGGGTGGCCGTGCTAAAACTCCAGATGAGTTTCGTGAGCAATTTCCCTTCATTCGTGAGTTGTTAGACCACCTTGGGATTCGCCACTATGAGTTGGCCCAGTATGAAGCGGATGATATCATCGGGACCCTAGGTCGTTTGGCTGAGAAGGATTCTTTTGATGTGACAATCGTTAGCGGAGACAAGGACTTGATCCAGTTGACCGATGAGCGTACGGTGGTCGAGATTTCCAAGAAAGGTGTGGCTGAGTTTGAGGCCTTTACGCCAGACTATCTTATGGAAAAGATGGGCCTCACACCAGCTCAGTTTATTGATCTTAAGGCTCTTATGGGGGATAAGTCTGATAATATCCCTGGAGTCACTAAGATTGGTGAAAAGACGGGTATCAAGCTCTTGCTGGAGCATGGTTCGCTAGAGGGTATTTATGAAAATATCGATGGGATGAAGGCTTCTAAGATGAAGGAAAATCTCATCAAAGACAAGGAACAGGCCTTTTTATCGAAAACACTGGCGACCATTGAAACTCAGGCACCAATTGAGATTGGACTTGATGATTTGGTTTATAATGGCCCAGATGTGGAAAATCTCGGGAAATTCTACGATGAGATGGGCTTCAAACAGCTCAAGCAAGCTTTAAATATTTCGTCAACGGATGCACCTGAAAGTTTGGATTTCACTATCGTTGACCACGTTAGTCAAGACATGCTGAGTGCCAACTCTATCTTCCACTTTGAACTCTTTGGAGAAAACTACCATACAGATGGCTTGGTTGGTTTTGCCTGGTCCTGTGGGGATAAACTTTACGCTACAGATAAACTTGAGCTCTTGCAAGAGCCGATTCTCAAGGATTTTCTAGAAAAAACACCTCTGAAAGTGTATGACTTTAAAAAAGCGAAGGTTCTTTTAAATCGCTTGGGCTTGAACCTGCAGGCCCCTGCTTTTGACAGTCGCTTGGCCAAATACTTACTCTCTACTGTCGAGAATAATGAAATTTCAACTATTGCTAGTCTCTATAGTCAAACTTACCTAGTCGATGATGAGACTTTCTATGGTAAGGGTGTCAAGAGGGCAATTCCTGAACGTGAGAAATTCTTGGAGCACTTGGCTCGCAAGGTTGCTGTATTGGTTGAGACAGAGCCTGTTTTACTTGAAAAACTCAGTGAACACGGGCAGTTAGACCTTCTCTATGACATGGAGCAACCTCTGGCTTTTGTCCTTGCCAAGATGGAAATCGCTGGGATCAAGGTCAAAAAAGAAACCCTGCTTGAGATGCAGGCTGAAAATGAGGTCGTCATTGAGCAACTCACCCAAGAGATTTACGAACTGGCTGGTGAGGAATTTAATATCAACTCCCCTAAACAGTTGGGGGTACTGCTCTTTGAAAAGCTTGGTCTTCCTCTAGAATACACCAAGAAAACCAAGACAGGTTACTCGACAGCCGTGGATGTGCTAGAGCGACTGGCTCCTATTGCACCAATCGTCAAGAAAATCCTCGATTACCGTCAAATTGCTAAGATTCAGTCTACCTATGTGATTGGTTTGCAAGACTGGATTTTGGATGATTGCAAGATCCATACGCGCTATGTGCAAGATTTGACTCAGACTGGGCGTTTGTCTAGTGTGGATCCAAACTTGCAAAATATCCCTGTTCGTTTGGAACAAGGCCGTCTCATTCGTAAGGCCTTTGTCCCTGAGTGGGAGGATAGTGTCCTTCTCAGCTCCGACTATTCGCAGATTGAATTGCGCGTTTTGGCTCATATTTCCAAGGATGAGCACCTAATTAAGGCCTTTCAAGAGGGAGCAGATATCCATACCTCGACAGCCATGCGGGTCTTTGGAATTGAACGTCCTGAGGATGTGACTCCAAACGACCGTCGTAATGCCAAGGCAGTAAACTTTGGAGTGGTTTACGGGATTTCAGACTTTGGTTTGTCTAATAATCTGGGCATCAGCCGTAAAGAGGCTAAAGCCTACATCGATACCTATTTTGAACGCTTCCCAGGTATTAAAAACTACATGGATGAAGTGGTGCGTGAAGCGCGTGATAAGGGCTATGT
Organism: bacterium; assembly: GCA_905221415.1. Lineage (GTDB taxonomy): Bacteria > Bacillota > Bacilli > Lactobacillales > Streptococcaceae > Streptococcus. The sequence continues at coordinate 114,382 of CAJNDC010000004.1, read as the reverse complement.
AGAAACTCTCTTCAAGCGTCGTCGTGAGTTGCCAGATATCAATTCACGTAACTTCAACATTCGTGGTTTTGCAGAGCGGACTGCCATCAACTCTCCTATCCAGGGTTCAGCAGCAGATATTCTCAAGATTGCTATGATCCAGCTAGACAAGGCTTTGGTAGAAGGCGGCTATCAGACCAAGATGCTCTTGCAAGTGCATGATGAAATCGTCCTTGAGGTTCCGAAATCGGAACTAGCAGCCGTTAAAGCTCTAGTGAAACAAACCATGGAAGAAGCCATCCAGCTCAGTGTTCCCCTTGTTGCAGATGAAAATGAAGGGGCAACCTGGTACGAGGCTAAATAAGAAAACTATGATAGAGTTTGAAGCATATGTCTTCAAACTCTTTTTCAAGATTTTCTGTAAGCAGTTTCCTTGACTTTTCCTTGTATTTGCGTTACTATATGTCCATATAAGATATGGGAGTCTGTGTACAGTCTGAGAGGAAGTGTTAAACTTCGACCGCACCTGATCTGGGTAATGCCAGCGTAGGGAACGATACTTAGCCGAATTCTGCACCTTTTCCATATATGGAAAAGGTTTTCTTTTTGTTAAAGGGAAACCTGAGAAAAGGAGGTTTTTATGAAAGCAAGCATTGCCTTGCAAGTCTTGCCCCTATCACAGGGGATCGATCGAATTGCTGTTATCGATCAGGTTATTGCTTATCTGCAAGCTCAGTCCGTGACCATGGTAGTGACACCATTTGAAACGGTCCTGGAAGGGGAGTTTGATGAGCTCATGCGCATTCTCAAAGAAGCGCTTGAAGTGGCTGGGCAGGAGGCAGATAATGTCTTTGCCAATGTCAAAATAAATGTAGGAGAGATTTTAAGTATTGATGACAAACTTGAAAAGTATGATAAGACGACAGATTAGTCTTTTGGGATTTTTCGGAGTATTGTCGGTCTGGCAGTTAGCGGGAATATTCAAACTTTTACCCAAGTTTATCCTGCCAACTCCTCTTGAGATTCTCCAGTCCTTTGTTCGTGACAGAGAATTTCTCTGGCACCATAGCTGGGCGACCTTGAGAGTGGCTTTTCTAGGTCTAGTTTTAGGTGTCTTGATTGCCTGTCTGATGGCAGTGCTTATGGACAGTTTAACTTGGCTCAATGACTTGATTTACCCTATGATGGTGGTTGTTCAGACCATTCCGACCATTGCCATAGCGCCTATCTTGGTCTTGTGGCTGGGCTATGGGATTTTACCCAAGATTGTCTTGATAATCCTGACAACAACCTTTCCTATCATCGTCAGCATTTTAGACGGTTTTAGACATTGTGACAAGGATATGCTGACCTTATTTAGTCTGATGCGAGCCAATCCTTGGCAAATTCTTTGGCATTTTAAAATCCCGGTCAGCCTGCCTTATTTTTATGCAGGTCTGAGGGTCAGTGTCTCCTACGCCTTTATCACAACAGTGGTATCTGAGTGGTTGGGAGGCTTTGAAGGACTAGGTGTTTACATGATTCAGTCCAAGAAACTGTTTCAGTATGATACCATGTTTGCCATTATTATTCTGGTGTCGATTATCAGCCTTCTTGGCATGAAGCTGGTCGATATTAGTGAAAAATATGTGATTAAATGGAAACGTCCCTAAGATAAGGATGTTTTAGAAAAAGAAAAGAGGAAATGAAAATGAAGAAAACATGGAAAGTGTTTTTGACGCTTGTAACAGCTCTTGTAGCTGTCGTGCTTGTGGCTTGTGGCCAAGGAACTGCTTCTAAGGACAACAAAGAAGCAGAACTCAAAAAGATTGACTTTATCCTAGACTGGACACCAAATACTAACCACACAGGGCTGTATGTTGCCAAGGAAAAAGGTTATTTCAAAGAAGCTGGAGTGGATGTTGATTTGAAATTGCCACCTGAAGAAAGCTCGTCTGACTTGGTGATCAATGGCAAAGCGCCATTTGCTATCTATTTCCAAGACTACATGGCTAAGAAATTGGAAAAAGGGGCAGGAATCACTGCCGTTGCCGCTATCGTTGAGCACAATACATCAGGAATCATTTCTCGTAAATCTGACAATGTGAGCAGTCCAAAGGACTTGGTTGGTAAGAAATACGGAACTTGGAATGACCCAACTGAACTTGCTATGTTGAAAACCTTGGTAGAATCACAAGGCGGAGACTTTGAGAAGGTTGAAAAAGTACCAAACAACGACTCAAACTCAATCACACCGATTGCCAATGGTGTTTTTGACACTGCTTGGATTTACTACGGTTGGGATGGTATCCTTGCTAAATCTCAAGGCGTAGACGCTAATTTCATGTACTTGAAAGACTATGTCAAGGAGTTTGACTACTACTCACCCGTTATCATCGCAAACAACGACTATCTAAAAGACAACAAGGAAGAAGCTCGTAAAATCATCCAAGCCATCAAAAAAGGCTACCAATATGCTATGGAACACCCAGAAGAAGCTGCAGATATCCTCATTAAGAACGCACCTGAACTCAAGGAAAAACGTGACTTTGTCATCGAATCGCAAAAATATTTGTCAAAAGAATACGCAAGTGACAAGGAAAAATGGGGACAATTTGACGCTGACCGCTGGAATGCCTTCTACAAATGGGACAAAGAAAATGGTATCCTTAAAGAAGACTTGACAGACAAAGGCTTCACTAACGAATTTGTAAAATAATGACAGAAATTAGACTAGAACACGTAAGCTATGCCTATGGCGATGAAAAGATTTTGGAGGACATCAACCTGCAGGTGACTTCGGGTGAAGTGGTTTCTATCCTAGGTCCAAGTGGTGTTGGAAAGACTACTCTCTTTAACCTAATCGCTGGGATTTTAGAAGTCCAGTCTGGGCGAATTGTCCTTGACGGCGAGGAGAATCCTAAGGGGCGCGTGAGTTATATGTTGCAAAAGGATTTGCTTTTGGAGCACAAGACGGTGCTTGGCAATATCATCCTGCCTCTCTTGATTCAAAAGGTGGATAAGGCGGAGGCCATTGCCCGAGCGGATGAAATCCTTGCGACCTTTCAGCTGACAGCTGTACGGGATAAGTATCCTCATGAACTTAGCGGTGGGATGCGCCAGCGTGTGGCCTTGCTTCGGACCTACCTTTTCGGACACAAGCTCTTTCTCTTGGATGAGGCCTTTAGCGCCTTGGATGAGATGACCAAGATGGAACTCCACGCTTGGTATCTGGAGATTCACAAGCAGTTGCAACTGACGACCTTGATCATCACGCATAGTATTGAAGAGGCTCTCAATCTCAGCGACCGCATCTATATCTTGAAAAATCGTCCCGGGCAGATTGTTTCAGAAATTAAACTAGATTGGTCTGAAGACGAGGACAAGGAAGTCCAAAAAATTGCCTACAAACGACAAATATTAGCAGAATTGGGATTAGATAAGTAGAAAAATAGGGAGTTGGTGAAGATTATCCTTTACCAGCGCCCTTTTTCTTTAAAAAAATCAAAAATTTCGGTATAATAGTCAAAGATAGTCAAGGTTCAGAGAAGGAGTTTGATTTACTATGAGATTTAAAAATACATCAGATCATATCGAAGCCTATATCAAGGCGATTTTAGACCAATCTGGTATCGTGGAATTGCAACGGAGCCAGTTAGCAGATACCTTTCAGGTTGTGCCGAGTCAGATCAACTATGTCATCAAGACCCGCTTTACTGAAAGCAGAGGTTACTTGGTTGAGAGCAAGCGTGGTGGTGGAGGCTACATTCGCATAGGGCGGATTGAATTTTCCAGTCATCATGAGATGCTCCGCGATTTGCTTTACTCGATTGGTGAGCGAGTTAGTCAGGAGATTTATGAGGATATTCTCCAGCTTTTGGTGGAGCAGGACTTAATGACCAAGCAGGAGATGACCTTGCTAACTTCAGTAGCAACGGATCGTGTCCTAGGGGAAGAATCCTCAGTTGTTCGTGCCAATATGCTCCGACAGCTATTGCAAGAGGTAGATAGAAAAGAGAAGTAATATGAACTATTCAAAAGCATTGAATGAATGTATCGAGAGTGCCTACATGGTTGCGAGCCATTTTGGAGCTCGTTATCTAGAGTCTTGGCATTTATTGATTGCCATGTCCAATCACAGTTACAGTGTGGCAGGTGCGACTCTAAATGATTATCCTTATGAAATGGACCGTTTAGAAGAGGTTGCGTTGGAACTGACTGAAACGGACTATAGCCAAGACGAAACCTTTACAGAATTACCCTTTTCCCATCGTTTGGAAGTTCTCTTTGCAGAAGCAGAGTATGTTGCATCAGTGGTCCACGCAAAGGTGTTAGGGACAGAGCATGTATTATATGCAATCTTACATGATGGCAATGCCTTGGCAACTCGCATCTTGGAGAGAGCAGGATTTTCTTATGAAGACCAGAAAGATCAGGTCAGAATTGCTGCTCTTCGTCGCAATTTAGAGGAACGTGCAGGTTGGACAAGAGAAGACCTTAAGGCTTTGCGTCAACGCCATCGCACAGTAACTGACAAGCAAAATTCTATGGCCAATATGATGGGCATGCCTCAAGCTCAAAGTGGCGGTCTAGAGGACTACACACATGACCTGACGGAGCAAGCGCGCTCTGGTAGATTGGAGCCAGTTATCGGTCGTGACAAGGAAATCTCACGTATGATTCAGATTTTAAGTCGAAAGACCAAAAACAATCCGGTCTTGGTTGGAGATGCTGGTGTCGGGAAAACAGCTCTAGCACTTGGTCTTGCTCAGCGTATTGCTAGTGGGAATGTACCTGCGGAAATGGCCAAGATGCGCGTTTTGGAGCTTGATTTGATGAATGTTGTTGCGGGGACACGTTTCCGTGGAGATTTTGAAGAGCGCATGAACAATATCATCAAGGATATCGAGGAAGATGGCAAAGTAATCCTCTTTATCGATGAACTCCACACCATCATGGGTTCTGGAAGTGGTATTGACTCGACTCTGGATGCGGCCAATATCTTGAAGCCAGCCTTGGCTCGTGGAACTTTGAGAACGGTTGGGGCCACCACTCAGGAAGAATACCAAAAACACATAGAAAAGGATGCTGCCCTTTCTCGTCGTTTTGCCAAAGTGACGATTGAAGAGCCAAGTTTAGCTGATAGCATGACTATTTTGCAAGGTTTGAAAGCGACCTATGAGAAACACCACCGTGTGCAAATCACAGATGAAGCCGTTGAAACAGCTGTCAAGATGGCGCATCGTTACTTGACCAGTCGTCACCTACCAGACTCTGCTATCGATCTTTTAGATGAAGCAGCAGCAACTGTGCAAAACAAATCCAAGCATGTGAGAATGGACGAATCCGACTTGAGCCCAGCTGACAAGGCCTTGATGGATGGCAAGTGGAAACAGGCAGCCCAGCTAATCGCAAAAGAACAAGAATTGCCTGTCTATAAAGACTTGGTAACAGAATCTGATATTTTGACCACCTTGAGCCGTTTGTCAGGTATCCCAGTCCAAAAGCTGACGCAAACGGATGCTAAGAAATACCTGAACTTGGAAGCGGAACTGCACAAACGTGTCATCGGACAAGATCAAGCTGTTTCAAGTATTAGCCGTGCTATTCGTCGTAACCAGTCAGGTATTCGAAGTCACAAACGTCCGATTGGTTCCTTTATGTTCCTAGGACCAACGGGTGTCGGAAAGACTGAATTGGCCAAGGCCTTGGCAGAAGTTCTTTTTGATGACGAATCAGCCCTTATCCGCTTTGATATGAGTGAGTATATGGAGAAATTTGCGGCTAGCCGTCTCAACGGTGCCCCTCCAGGCTATGTGGGCTACGAAGAAGGGGGGGAGTTGACCGAGAAGGTTCGCAATAAACCTTACTCAGTGCTTCTCTTTGACGAGGTAGAGAAGGCCCATCCAGATATCTTCAATGTCCTCTTGCAAGTCTTGGACGACGGTGTCTTGACAGATAGCAAGGGACGCAAGGTAGACTTTTCAAATACCATTATCATCATGACGTCAAACCTTGGTGCGACAGCCCTTCGTGATGATAAGACTGTTGGTTTTGGGGCTAAGGACATTCGTTTTGACCAGGAAAATATGGAAAAACGAATCTTCGAAGAGTTGAAAAAAGCTTATCGACCAGAGTTTATCAACCGTATTGATGAAAAGGTGGTCTTCCACAGTTTGGATAGCGACCACATGCAGGAAATTGTCAAGATTATGGTGAAACCATTGATTGCTAGCCTGGCAGAGAAGGGTATCGACTTGAAACTGCAAGCTTCGGCACTGAAGTTGCTAGCTAGTCACGGTTACAATCCAGAAATGGGAGCTCGCCCACTTCGCAGAACCCTGCAAACAGAGGTGGAGGACAAGTTGGCAGAACTCCTCCTCAAGGGAGAACTGGTAGCAGGAAGAACCCTCAAGATCGGTGTCAAAGCTGGTCAATTAAAATTTGATATTGCTTAAAAATGGAGAATCAGGAGTTGTCCTGATTCTTTTTGTATTTATTTTTAAAAAACCAAAGGAAATAAGTTGACAATATGTAAATATTGGTTATAATAAAAATAAATAGATATTAAGATTTGTATAGAATGAAAAAGAGCAGAGTTTCCTGAAATTTCCACCATTTCAATAGAGCCCTGTTTCTTTTTTTGCGTATGAAATGAAAATAACGTAAACCTAGCCAAAGAGTGAATTTTAGATAGGTTAAGAAGGGAAATAGATGAACATTTTAGTTGTAGATGATGAGGATATGATTAGAGAGGGAGTAGCTGCTTTTTTGAGAGAAGAAGGCTATTATGTTATTCTAGCAAAGGATGGACAGGAAGCTCTGGAGAAATTTCATGAGCTCCCTATTCATCTGATGGTCTTGGATCTGATGTTACCGAAGCGGAGTGGATTTGAGGTTTTAAAAGAAATTAATGAAAATCATGATATTCCTGTAATCGTCTTAAGTGCGCTCGGAGATGAGGAAACTCAGATGCAGGTATTTGACCTTTATGCTGATGATCATGTGACAAAACCATTTTCACTAGTGCTCCTAGTCAAACGGATTCAAGCCTTGCTTAGGCGTTACTATGTTGTGGAGGATATTTGGCATTATCAAGATGTGACAGTGGATTTCACATCTTACCAAGCTCGAGTCAAGAACGAGGAGGTTGCAATTAAGCCGAAAGAATTGTTGGTTTTAAAATGTTTAATCCAACATAAGAACCAGGTCTTGAGTAGAGAGCAGATACTCGAGTCTATCTCAAATGATTTTGCAGATTTGCCTCTTGATAGAGTAGTTGATGTTTACATTCGAAATCTTCGTAAGAAGTTGGATCTGGATTGTATTGTAACAGTGAAAAATGCCGGATATAAAATTAGCTTATGATAAAAAATCCTAAATTATTAACCAAATCATTTTTAAGAAGTTTTTCGCTTTTAGGTGCAATTGCTTTGGTCATCCACATTGCCATCTATCTGACCTTCCCTTTTTATTACATTCAGCAAGAGGGTGAGAAGTTTAATGAGAGTGCTACTATTATGAGCAAGTACTTAGAAGGCAAAAATTTTCATGAACTGCCTAGTTTGCTGGAGTCCTATTCGAAATCTCTTCGCATCTCTGCCCATTTGAAAGATGATGTACTGGATAAGAGAATTTCCCTTGTGCACGACTTGGAAATAAAGGAAGGCAGTCCCACTAACTATATCGTAACGATTGACCGTCAGATTACGACAGCTGATGGTAAAAAGGTAACCATTCAATTTATTCAAGGTGTGGATATTTATAAAGAGGCAACACGGATTATGCTTCTCTATCTCCCTTATACCTTTTTAGCAACGCTTGTATTTGCCTTTCTCTTTTCCTACTTCTATACGAAACGTTTATTGGAGCCTCTCTTTTATATCTCAAAAGTTACAGGTAAGATGCAGGAGTTGGATCATGATATTCGCTTTGATGAAACGCGAAAGGATGAAGTTGGGGAAGTTGGAAAGCAAATCAATGATGTGTATGAAAACTTGCTGGCAGTCATTGATGAATCTGAGAGAAGAAATGAACGGATTGTCAGGTTGCAAAAGCAGAAAGTTTCTTTTGTTCGTGGAGCGTCACATGAGTTGAAAACCCCTTTATCCAGTCTTCGAATTATTCTAGAGAATATGCAGTACAATATTGGGGATTATAAAGACCACCCTAAGTATATAGCAAAGAGTATCGATCAAATTGATCAAATGAGCCACTTGCTTGAAGAAGTCTTGGAGTCCTCTAAGTTCCAAGAGTGGACAGAGTGTAGCGAGACCTTGATAGTCCAGACTGTTTTGATGGATGTTTTATCTCGCTATCAGGAATTAGCCCGCTCAAGAGGAATAGAAATTGAAAATCAATTGACAGATGCTACTAGGGTCATTATGAGTCTCAAGGCATTGGATAAGGTTTTGACAAACCTGATTAGTAATGCAATTAAATATTCAGATAAAAATGGGCGCGTAATCCTATCCGAGCAAGATGGCTATCTTTCTATCAAAAATACCTGCCAACCTCTTAATCAAGAAGAGTTGAATCATTTGTTTGATATTTTTTACCACTCTCAAGTTGTCACAGACAAGTCTGAAGGGTCTGGTTTAGGACTCTATATCGTGAATAACATCCTAGAAAGTTATCAAATGTCTTATAGTTTTCTCCCTTGTGAACAGGGAATGGAATTTAAAATTTGCTTGCAAGCAGATTAGTTGTATAAAGTAAAAGAACGGAAATCTCTCCGTTCTTTTTTGTTAAAGTTCACATAGGTTTAACATGAGAATATTATTTTAAATATAGAAAAAAGAAAGGATACTGGTATGGTATTAGCGATTATTTTGGTAACCTTCCTCGTTCGATTGATTTTTTTAAAACGTTCGATGGAGAATGAAAAACGAATCCTTAGCAATGGCGGGAAAGAATTTGGAGTTGAGAATACAAAACGATTAACGATGGCTCATATTGTTTTCTATCTCTCCTGCTTTGTTGAAGCACTGGTGCACAAGACAAATTTTGATGGCATGAGCATGGTTGGTTTAGTTTTGCTTATTTTTTCCATGTTGATGTTATTGCTGGTCATTCACCTATTAGGAGATATTTGGACAGTAAAGCTTATGCTTGTCAATAATCACAAATTTGTAGATCATTTCCTTTTTAGAACTGTAAAGCATCCTAATTACTTTTTAAATATATTACCAGAACTAGTTGGTTTGGCTCTGGTGAGTCATGCCTATGTGACATTCATCTTTATTTTTCCTGTATATGCTACTATTTTATACCATAGAATAGCAGAGGAAGAAAAATTATTGCAGGAAGTTATTATTCCAAATGGAAGAATGAAAGGATAGCGAAAATAATATAGCAAATTTCACATACAATTCATATTAGCAGGATATACTGTAGTTAATTAAAATTATGGAGGATACAGATATGTTTAAATCAAATCATGAACGAAGAATGCGATATTCCATTCGTAAATTTAGTGTAGGAGTAGCTAGTGTACTAGTAGCTAGCTTCTTTATGGGGAGTGTTGCTCATGCTGGTGAGATGAGTTCGAGTGCACCCGCAAATAGTGCCAAGGTCACTGAACAAACTTCATCTAAGGATAAGGCAGGAGAAAACAAAGAAACTTCTTCTGAAAATAATAAAAAAACAGAACCAGCTAGAGAAACTTTGAAAGATGCAAAAGAAAAATTAATAAAAGAGCTAGCGGAAAGTGACCTTCCTACAGATAAAAAAGCAGCATATCAGCAGAAAATCGAACAGGCGAATGATACAGGAAGCTTGCTTTCGATAGATAATGATTTTCACCTAGACTTACTAGAACACCATGAAAAGCAGCATATGGAACAAGAAAGGAAGGAAAAAGAAAATCAATCGAAAGATGAAAACAAGGTAGTTCCTCCGATTAAGGAGAGCTCGGAACAGTCTCACGATACTTCTACAAAAGAGAACACAGGTGCAGCCGCTGAAATTCAAAAACGTTTAAAAGAAGAAATCAGAAAAGGTACCCTACCAACTGAGCGGAAAGATTCCTTGATAAAAGAGATTGAGGGAGAAGATGACCATGATAACCTAGAAACTTTGGAGAATAGTTATAGAGAGCTGGAAGATACTTTCAAAAAAATCAATGAAGAACTCGACCATCAAAAGAAATTGATTAGCGATATGGCAACTACAAAAGGTATCACCGAAGAAGATAAAAGTTCTTTAGTAGGCGAAATCAATAAAATCAAAGAGCGAATTGTAAATGATTTTAAGAACGAGTCGGATAAATCACTCCAAACGATTAAACAAGAAGTTATTGCTGATCTAGGTAAGTTATTCAAATCTTACAAAGCTTACGTTGAAGAAGAAATTCAAAACTACGTCAATCAACAAGTAGACGAAAACATAAAGGAGAAAAAACTAAACAAAGAAGAAGCAAACGAGGATGCCACAATCAAACAGTTACGCGAGTTGGAAAAAAAGGCGCTTCAGCAACTCGATCAGGCCGCGAAAAATGAAGAGGTGCTGAAGGCTAAACACAGTCTTCTTGATGAGATTGCAAAACTCAAGTCATCTAATGGCAATAAAGAGACAACGAAACCGAGAGACAAACGAAGTGCTAAGGAGACTGATCAGCAAGATTTAGCTAAACAAATTTCAGAAGCTAATCTATCGCTTTCTAATCACATGAGTGAGCTGTTGGATAGAACTAAAAAGGATCTGAAATCTGAGGACGAATCTAAATTTGATGAATTAATTAAAAATGTCTTAGGAATTGTAAATAAATATAGATCAGAGCTTTCTAAAACTCAAACAAAAGAGGAACTAGATCGGATTCTAGGAACAGCGAAGTCAGAGCTAAATGCTGCTGTGGAGGAATTCAAAAAAGGGTTAACGAAACCAACTGAGCCTCAAAGAAAGCCTGATATGGAAGGTCATATTCCTCCAACTAAAGATGGGAAATCTCAGACACCGACTGAAGAAACGAAAGAGATAGAATCTTTGAAGAATAAGGCTAAGGAAGAGCTAAAAAAACTAGAGCAAGCTTTGGCTGAAGTGAATAACTATCCAGAGTTACCAGAAAATAACAGTGATTATAAGGTGCAGAAAAAAGATATTTGGGAGGATTCTAAAAAGATTGCTCCTGATAAAATAAAAGCATTTAGAGAGCAGTTAGAAAAAGGTTCATACACTGCCAAAACTCTCCAAACGTTTATAGATGATTTTATCTATTATCAAATCCATGCACAAATCGAAAAGATGACAAGACAAGTCGCTCTGTATCGAGAAAAATACGCAAAAATTCCTAGTCTAGAAAAAGAATTTGAATCAGGTATCAAGCAAACATGGAATAAGAATTATGCTACCTTAGAAGGGAAATATCTAGCGGATTACTTTAAGAACGAATTTCTTCCATCCTTTAATAAGATTCAGCAGATTGTGGAACTTCAGAAGGCTATCAGTCAGCTTGAAGAAGAAATGAAGACGATTCCAGATGGAGCTAAGTTAACAGGAGAAGCTGGTTCTGCTTATGAAAAGGTCAGAAATCGCGCAAGCGAAATCATTAAACAAGGGAAAGAGCTTCTAGAACAAGTAAATATTACAGAACAGCAGCTAGATACTCAGATAGGAGAGCTTCAGAAGAGCTTATCTGAATTGAAGGTAGCGAAGGCCAACTTAGTGCCAAAGAAAGAAGATAAGAAAGAAATTCCAAAACCAGATATGCAACCAAGCCCTCAACCAGAAGGCAAGAAACCACACACGCCGGCACAACCCGGTACTGAGGATAAGAAGCCATCTACTCCAAAACCAGATATGCAACCAAGTCCTCAACCAGAAGGCAAGAAACCACAAACACCGGCGCAACCCGGTACTGAGGATAAGAAGCCATCTACTCCAAAACCAGGTATGCAACCAAGTCCTCAACCAGAAGGCAAAAAACCGCAAACACCGGCGCAACCCGGTACTGAGGATAAGAAGCCATCTACTCCAAAACCAGGTATGCAACCAAGTCCTCAACCAGAAGGCAAAAAACCGCAAACACCGGCGCAACCCGGTACTGAGGATAAGAAGCCATCTACTCCAAAACCAGGTATGCAACCAAGTCCTCAACCGGAAGGTAAGAAACCGCAAACACCGGCACAACCTGGTACTGAGGATAAAAAGCCATCTGCTCCAAAACCAGGTATGCAACCAAGTCCTCAACCGGAAGGTAAGAAACCACATACACCGGCACAACCAAAGACACATAAAATCTTTACGGCAGCAGATGGCAAGACGAAAGTCTCAGTAATATTTGATAAACCTACAGATGCTGATAAGTTACATCTCAAGGAAGTAACGACGAAAGAGTGGGCTGATAAAATTGCTCGTAAAACAGGAGGGGGAACAGTTCGTGTGTTTGACTTATCTCTTTCTAAAGGAGGCAAGGAAACTCATGTCAATGGAGAACGAACTGTTCGGCTCGCGCTTGGGCAGACTGGCTCAGATGTTCACGTCTATCACGTAAAGGAAAATGGCGACCTTGAGCGTATTCCTTCTAAAGTTGAAAATGGGCAAGTTGTCTTTAAAACGAACCACTTCAGTTTGTTTGCGATTAAGACACTTTCTAAGAATAAACATGTCACTACACCTAAGCAGACTAAGCCGTCTATCCAAGATAGTCAGACACAGATAGGAGAGAGCCAAACTGGAAAATTCCAGAATAAAGAAGTTAATCATAAAGCACTGGCTACTGGAAATGAAACAGTAGCAAAAGGAAATTCTACATCAGCAACTGAGAAGAAATTGCCATCTACAGGAGTAGCGTCTAATCTAGTTCTTGAGATCCTTGGTCTCCTTGGTTTGATTGGAACTTCATTCATCGCGATGAAAAGAAGAAAATAATGATTCAGTTTTTTAAAAATATCCACTTTCGATATTTAGCATTTGATTGGTTAACCATTGAAGATCCCAAAGATTTTACTTATAATTGGTATCTAATAATTATAAATCATTTCATATAGAGATGAATCTAAGATATAAAAAGAGAAGGCTAGTGAACCGCAAAAGTTAGAGTTTTTATGTCCAACTTTTTAGGGGAAGTATAAAGATGGCCTTCTCTTTTTTTGACACCTTTTTATAAAAAATAATAGAAATCTATTGACAAAATAAAAATATAGTATATAATAAAAACACAGAAAACAAAAATATCAAAAATTATAAAAAGGTGAAACGTTTATGAAAAAGAAAACAGCAGTGGTATTTGGGACCTTTGCCCCTCTCCATCAAGGGCATATCGATCTGATCCAGCGAGCAAAGCGTCAGTGTGACCAGGTCTGGGTAGTCGTTTCAGGCTATGAGGGAGACCGAGGGGAGCAGGTAGGTTTAAGTCTTCAAAAAAGATTTCGCTATATCAGAGAGGCTTTTCGTGATGATGAGTTGACCTCTGTTTGCAAGTTGGATGAGACAAAGCTTCCTCGTTACCCTATGGGCTGGCAGGAGTGGTTGGATCAGATGTTACCGGAGATTTCCTACGATGAAGCCCAGCAAGAACTGATCTTTTTTGTAGGAGAAGAAGACTACCAGCAAGAGCTATCTAAACGTGGATTTGGCACTGTTTTGCAAGAAAGAAAGTTTGGTATCTCAGCGACTATGATTCGAGAAAATCCAAGCAAATATTGGAAATACATTGCTCAACCCTTCCGCCGTCAGTTTACAAAGAAAGTGTTGATTATGGGAAGTGCCAGCAATGGGAAGACTACTTTAGCAAAGGATTTGGCAAGGTATTACGATGCGCCCGTTAGTCTGGAATACGCGCGTGAGTACCAGATCAAAAACAACGTCCGCGACGATGAATTGACTCCAAAGGATTACTATTATCTGCTCTTGGGGCAGTACGACCAGACCTCTAAGTTAATTGACAGTAATGCCAATAGGGGACTGGTGCTAGCAGACACCAACTCCTTAGTAACCAAGGGCTACTATGATTATTATATGGAGGCTGAGGACCAAGAGGATTTATCAGGAGAAACCTTTGACAATCTCTTTGCCTCAATCTTGGCTAAGGAAAAATGGGACTTGATTCTCTTTGTGCAGCCTGTTGGCTCCTATGTCAATGACGGATTTAGAGATATGACCATGGCAGAAGACCACATTCGCTACAGTTTTTCCCAGCATTTGGACCAGATGAGGGAGCGATACTTAACCACCATTCCACTAGTTTATCTAGCGGAGGATTATCTAGGCAATTATGAAGCAGCAAAAGTGGCTATCGATGCCATTTACCAAGCAGATTAGGAGAAAATTATGAAAACAGTAACTAAAAAAATCACACAATTTATCGAAAACTTTAAAAATGTCCATGCCGAAGCCCGTAAGATCGGTTTTGCAGGAATCATGCGCCTGCTATGGAAAGATCTCTTTGTCGGCCGTAGCCTTTTCCAGTGGTTGTATCTTATCGCCTTGTCAAGTGTTCCCTTGATCTTAGAGTTCACGCAAAATACAGAAAGCCATGACTGGTTGAGCTTGTTTGCATCCTGGACTGGGATTGTCTGTGTTATCTTGGTAGCAGAAGGGCGTGCGAGCAACTATCTCTTTGGGGCCATTAATTCTGCTATCTACTTGATCTTGGCCATGAATGCGACTTTTTATGGAGAAGTTTTGACGACTGTTTACTTCTTTGTCATGCAGCCGATTGGTCTCTATGCTTGGTTGTCCAATCGTATCAATGAACAGGAAAAACCAGAAGAATCCCACTTTGAAGCTAAGAAATTATCTGTTCTTGACTGGCTCAAGTACTTGGCCTTGACTGCCATTATCTGGATTGGTATGGGCTTAGCTTATCAAAGTATCAATAGCGCTCGTCCTTTCCGTGATAGTGTTACCGATGCGACCAATGGTGTTGGTCAACTCTTGATGACACGTCTTTACCGCGAGCAATGGATTTTCTGGATTGCAACCAATCTCTTTAGTATCTATCTCTGGTGGGGTGAAAATATTCACATCCAAGGGATGTACTGGGTTTACACACTGAACAGTCTAGTGGGATGGTACCAATGGACCAAGGCGGTTCGAAAGGAGGCATAAGATGGCAGACATAAAGATTCCAGAAGGGATGACGGAAAAAGAATATTATGAAATCCATGCCAGTCAGGAGGAGTTTTTAGACTGGTACTACAAGCAGGAACTCCCTCAATACGAAAAACCAAGCGTGACAGTGGATATGGTAGCCTACTGCTTTGTCGAAGGAAAAATCAAGCTCTTGCTAATCCGTCGCAAGGCTCACCCTTATCAAAACTGTTTGGCTTTGGTTGGAGGCTTTATGGACAAGGGAGAAGATGCTGCACATGCCTGTCAGCGCGAGGTGAGAGAAGAAGTCAATCTCGATCTACCTTTGGAAAAAATCGAGCAATTGATGACGGTATCGACCCCCGGTCGTGATCCACGGGGCTGGACAGTGACCATTGCCCACTTAGTGTACCTACCTAGTCGTGCCTTAGACCTCGTTCAGGCAGGTGACGATGCCAAGGATGTCGTTTTCGTAGATGTCGATTTTCAGACAAGCAAATGCTTCCTAGAGGGAGTAGAGCTGGAGGAGCAAGCCTTCGCCTTTGACCATTATGCCATTATCCAAGAATCCATCAAACGAATCCAAGGCCGTCTCGATTGGAACCCGACCTTCCTTTATCTGTTGGAGGAAGAGTTCACTGTCTATGAAGGGACTGAACTGGTCAATCTCATCAACCCCGGTCACCCAATCGTCAGCAATAACTTTCTCGTAAAATACGGAGAATATGTAGAAGAAGTCGGACTCAAACGAGTACCCAAAAAGAAACCAAGAAAAACCTATCGATTGAAATAAGAAACGAGGCCGGGAACTTTTCCCGACCTTTTTATTTATCATCATTTTTTATGAATGGCTATCTTTCTTAGGATTACACAAGAGCGATGCAAAAAATAGGACTCTAATCTAAAAAATTTTCTATTTTTTCGTTTCGATTACGAATTGAAATAGTGGAGGGAACAATTTTTAAAATAGGTTCTCTAAATAGTTGACAGATTCAAAACCTAATGTTACAATTATATTACAAAAAGATTTCTCAATATTTCAAAAGCATTACAAAGGAGTAAAAATGAAAAAGAAAACCTATATCAAATTGATGGCGGCGACTGTGTTGGCTTCTACCTTGCTACTAGGAGCTTGTGGAAATAAAAACGAAACCACTCAAACTAGTAGCTCTGCAAAGACAAGTCAATCATCAAGCTCTAAAGCGGCTTCTTCTAGCAAAGAAAGCAAGACTCAAAAATCTTCAAGCTCAGCTTCATCTGAAAAGACTCAGGCATCTTCTGGTCAGTCTTCTACAACGGTAGACCAGTCACAAGCGAAACCGGCACCTGAATCAAGACAAGAACAAGCAACTCCTAGTCAACAAGCCCCATCTCAGGCACCTTCAACTCAACAGGCTTCTCAAGCCCAGTCTAACCAGTCAGGCTATGATCCAACAACTGACCGCAAACTTCAAGACAAGCAAGCAGAACACAACAAACGCTACAAGGGAGTTTTAACCATAGTGGATGGTGACTTCTCAGCAGCTGCAGGCAATTGGAAGGGAGCGAATGGCGAAACTATTACGGTTTCATCAGGGGGCCAATTTACAGTAGAAACTGCAGATGGAAAGAAAGAAAACTATTCTATTAGAGGCTACTCTTACACTCTTGATGACGGCAAGTATAATGCCAAAGTCGGTGGAGGAAAAATCATCCAAATTACAACAGGTGCGGATGGTAAAGTTTCAAGCGTTGCCTTGATTCAATAATAAAATTTGGTGTTTTAACTCTTACTAGAAATCGTTCTGTAAAAGAGTGAGTCAACTGTTTTTCACTTAGTTTCTCCAAGAGAAAGTGGTATAATAAAAAAATCAAAGGAAAACGAGTGATAATACATGGCGGATAAATTAATCTTACCTCAAAACACACGATTGATGGGAGTATTTCTTGGATTTGTAGGTGGTTCTTTGGATGTGTTTTGCCATATTCAATACCATAGTTTGGTAGCGACACAGACAGGGAATATTCTCCTACTGATATCTGATTGGCACGACTCAAATGTTATCAATACGATGCTACGATTCTGCTCCATTATTTTCTTTTCTCTAGGATTTCTGTTTGCATTGCACATGAAAGAATACCGCAAGACGGCCTACTGGCGGGTTAAGATGCTGCTCCCTTTATTTATTGGAACTCTTATTCTACCTTTCTTTTCACGATTTCCTCTATTAGAAGTTCCTTTCATCGCTTTTGGAACAGGAATGATGATGCTAACATTTACGGGCAGTTTGATTGAAGATCATCCCTATGTCATTTTTATGACGTCTGGAAATTACCGAAAGATGCTGACCGCTTTGTATCGCATTGCTAGAAGAGAAGGAAATATCCAAGAATACCGTCGTCAGGCCTTAAATTATGGGATTGTTGTGGGAAGTTTTGTAGTGGGCGCAATCAGCTTGGCTGTATTGATGCATTTTCTTCATGAATGGTCTATATGGATTGTCAGCCTCAATTTGTTTTTGATTATGTCCTATTATATAGCTAGAGTGAAGCAATTAGATTTACAAGATGAAAATATATAAAAACGGCAAGACTCATTTTTGAGCTTTGCCGTTTTTGTGAGTTGTAGATGTGAGACTATGCTTTGTCTAATTGCAAGAGGGCTTCAATCTCTGCAAGAGTGCTAGCTTGTGAAATGGCTCCACGAAGTTTAGCAGCGCCAGATGTTCCCCGGAGGTAGTGAGGAGCGAGGCCGCGGAATTCACGGACTGCAATTTTTTCTCCTTTGAGGCTAATCAAGCGTTTTAAGTGTTCGTAGGCGATTTTCATCTTATCTTCAAAGGTCAAATCAGGAAGGATTTCTCCTGTTTCAAAGTAATGATTGATTTGATTGAAGAGGTAGGGATTTCCCATGGCTGCGCGGCCAATCATAACTGCGTCAGCACCAACTTCTTCGATGCGTTGTTTAGCGTCTTGAACCGTACGGATGTCACCGTTGGCGATAAATGGAATCTTGGTCAAAGCTTGAGCGACCTTGTGAAGGGTCTCGAGGTCAGCGTGACCAGTATACATTTGCTCACGGGTACGACCGTGCATAGCAAGGGCAGAGACACCAGCAGCCTCAGCGGCGAGAGCATTTTCTACTGCCAGAGATGGGTCAGCCCAGCCGGTACGCATTTTGACAGTAAGGGGGATATCAAGGACAGACTGGACTTTGTTGATGATAGAGTAGATCTTGTCGGGGTCCTTGAGCCACATAGCGCCAGCTTCGTTCTTCACAATTTTGTTAACTGGGCAGCCCATGTTGATATCGACGATATCGGTCTTGGTGTTTTCTTGGATGAATTCTGCTGCGCGTGCTAGGCTGTCTTCATCGCTACCAAAAAGTTGGATAGAGACAGGGTTTTCGCCTTCATCGATATGAAGCATGTGCAGGGTTTTTTCGTTGTTGTATTGGATTCCCTTGTCAGAGACCATTTCCATGACAACGAGTCCAGCTCCGAGCTCTTTTGCGATGGTACGAAAGGCTGAGTTGGTCACGCCAGCCATAGGCGCTAAAACGGTACGATTGGGAATCTCAACATTGCCAATCATAAAAGGTGTATTAAGATTTGTCACGAATGAGTTCCTCCAGGTCGTTTTCATCAAAGTTGTAAGTTGTTTGGCAGAATTGACAAGTGATTTCTGCCCCGTGGTCTTCCTCTTTCATTTCTTCAAGGTCTGAATTTGGAAGGCTGGCAAGAGCGTTCATAAAACGGTCTTTGCTGCAGTCACATTGGAAACGGATTTCTTCTTCGGAAAGGCGTTTGTAGGATTCGTCGCCGTAGATAGCCTTGAGAAGGGCTTCGATATGGTCGTCGCTTTCCAGAAGGGTTGAGATGGCTGGCATTTCTTGGATGCGTTTCTCAAAGCGAGCAATCTCTTCTTCCTTGGCCCCTGGCAATACTTGGAGAAGGAAGCCACCTGCGACTTTGACCTTGTCGTCTTTATCCAAAAGAACATTGAGGCCGACGGCTGAAGGAGTTTGTTGACTTTCGGTCAGGTAGTAGGCTAAGTCTTCACCGATTTCTCCAGAGATGAGAGGAGTCATGGAGTTGTAAGGATTTCCAGTACCATAGTCTGTGATAACGAGGAATTGACCGTTTCCAACAAAAGGTCCGACTAGGACTTCACCTGTTGCGGTCTTTTTGATGTCAACACCTGGATTTTGAACGTATCCTTTGACATTTCCCTTGGTATCTGCGACCGTTATGATAGCACCGAGAGAGCTCGTTCCAAGAACTTTTACAGTAATCTTGGTATTTCCTTTTTCATTGGCTGCGAGAATTTGGCTAGCGATAAGGGTACGACCAAGTGCAACAGTTGAACTGGCTTGAGTTTGATGTTTTTCTTGAGCAGTGCGGACGGTTTCTGTGCTGTCAAGGACAAAAGCACGAAAGGCTCCGCTTTCTGATATAGTTTTAATAATCTTATCCATACCTTCTATTTTAGCATAAAAATGCCCAAAGGGGGAGCCGTGTGTTTGCTGTCAATTTTTAAACTGTTTAATTTGTGATGACTGGTATAGGAGATTTATAGAAATGGAAATTTTTGTTCACATTTACTGTTAACATTTTAATTTATCTTAAAATAACCTAAAACAAACTTTTAAGTTATGGTAAACAGTTGAAAAAAAGGTTGATAAAGTGGTAAAATGTTAGGAAGATAAGATACTAACAATACGTACTGATAGTTAATAGAAACAATATATTAATGGATAGCTTATGAAAAAACAACGAAACCTACATGTATTTTTAGGCCGGACGGCCCTATATTTTGTAATCTTACTTGGCTTGCTTTATTTTTTTAGTTACCTTGGGCAGGGACAAGGTGGCTTTATTTATAATGAGTTCTAGTTTAAAGGAGAAAAGGAACAGTGTCTAATAAACCGATAAAAGATATGATTGAAACGATTGAGCACTTTGCTCAAATACAACCAACATATCCTGTCTATAATGTTTTAGGTCAAGAGCATACTTATGGTGATCTGAAGGCTGATTCAGATAGTTTAGCTGCAGCTATCGATCGACTTGTCTTGCCTGAGAAATCACCAGTCGTCGTTTTTGGTGGTCAGGAATATGAGATGTTGGCTACCTTTGTAGCGCTGACTAAGTCGGGTCATGCCTACATTCCAATTGACAGCCATTCGGCCTTGGAACGAGTTTCTGCTATCGTAGAAGTTGCAGAGCCAAGTTTGATTATTGCTATCTCAGATTTTCCATTAGAGCAAACTAGCACACCAATGCTGAATTTAGAGCAAGTCCATGAAGCCTTTGCTCAAGGGGCTAGCTATGAGATGACGCATCCAGTCAAGGGAGATGATAATTACTACATCATCTTTACTTCTGGTACGACCGGTAAGCCTAAGGGAGTGCAGATTTCCCATGACAATCTCCTCAGCTTTACCAACTGGATGATTACAGACAAGGAATTTGCGACGCCAAGTCGCCCGCAAATGCTGGCTCAGCCCCCTTATTCTTTTGACCTATCTGTCATGTACTGGGCGCCAACCTTAGCACTGGGTGGTACGCTTTTCGCTCTTCCATCTGCCATTACTCAGGATTTCAAAAAACTCTTTTCGACGATCTTTTCACTCCCGATTGCTATCTGGACCTCAACGCCTTCCTTTGCAGATATGGCTATGTTGTCAGAAGACTTTAATAGTGAGGAAATGCCAGAAATTACGCATTTCTACTTTGATGGTGAAGAATTGACGGTCAAAACAGCTCAAAAACTACGCGAGCGATTCCCTGATGCTCGTATTATCAATGCCTACGGTCCAACAGAAGCGACAGTAGCTTTGTCAGCAGTTGCCGTCACTAATGAGATGTTGGCGACTCTCAAACGCCTGCCAATCGGCTATACCAAGGCGGATTCTCCAACCTTTATCATTGATGAGGAAGGTAAGAAAGTTCCAAATGGTGAACAGGGAGAAATCATCGTTTCTGGGCCAGCTGTTTCAAAAGGCTATATGAATAATCCTGAAAGAACGGCAGAAGCTTTCTTTGAATTCGAAGGTCTTCCAGCCTACCACACAGGGGATGTAGGAACCATGACAGATGAGGGCTTGCTTCTCTATGGTGGACGCATGGATTTCCAGATTAAGTTTAATGGTTATCGCATTGAACTTGAAGATGTCTCTCAAAACCTCAACAAGTCTCGCTATATCGAGTCGGCTGTTGCTGTCCCACGTTATAACAAGGACCACAAGGTACAAAATCTACTGGCCTATGTCATCCTAAAGGACGGCGTTCGTGAACAGTTTGAACGTGATATCGATATTACCAAGGCTATCAAAGAAGACCTAGCAGATATCATGATGTCTTATATGATGCCGTCTAAGTTTCTCTATCGAGATAGTTTGCCGCTAACGCCTAATGGTAAAATTGATATCAAGGGCTTGATTAACGAGGTAAACAGTAGATGATGGAGCTTTATAAACAGCTACCTCATTTGGAACCTTATGGTGATCTTCAGTACTTTTTATACGTAATTGCTGCGACTTTACCTATCTTTATTGGTCTTTTTTTCAAGAAACGTTTTGCCTTGTACGAGGTGCTCGTTAGTCTCTTCTTTATCGTCACCATGTTGGTAGGTGGAAAGACGAATCAAATAAGCGCTCTTATCCTTTATGTTATCTGGCAAGTACTTCTTGTATCTTTTTACAAAAGGTACAGGAAACAACGGGATAGTAAATGGATATTTTACCTGGTTAGTTTTCTATCCCTATTGCCTATCGTCTTTGTGAAAGTATCTCCTGCTATTCATGGACCTCAATCTTTGTTTGGATTTTTAGGGATTTCTTACTTGACCTTTCGTGCATTTGGGGTTATCGTTGAGTTAAGAGACGGTGTCATTAAGGATTTAACGATCTGGCAATTCTTGCGTTTTCTTCTCTTTATGCCGACTTTCTCGAGTGGTCCAATTGATCGCTTTAAGCGTTTTAATGAAAATTATGAGACCATTCCTGAACGGGATGAGCTGATGGACATGCTAGAAGAGGCTGTCAAGTATATCATGCTTGGCTTCCTTTACAAGTTTATCTTGGCTCATGTTTTAGGAGAGATATTACTGCCTCCGCTGAAAAATTTGGCCTTACAGACAGGTGGTTTCTTTAATCATTATGCTCTGGCGGTGATGTATACCTTTGGTCTAGACTTGTTCTTTGACTTTGCGGGCTACTCTATGTTTGCCTTAGCCATCTCCAATTTGATGGGTATTCATAGTCCTATCAACTTTAACAAGCCCTTTTTGTCTAGGGATTTAAAAGAGTTTTGGAATCGCTGGCACATGAGTCTGTCTTTCTGGTTTCGTGACTTTGTCTTTATGCGGATGGTGATGGTCATGACCAGAAAGAAGGTCTTTAAAAATCGCAATGTGACCTCAAGTGTAGCCTATGTTGTCAATATGCTGATTATGGGATTTTGGCATGGTGTGACTTGGTATTACATCGCCTATGGACTTTTTCATGGGATTGGGCTAGTCATCAATGACGCTTGGGTTCGTAAGAAAAAAGCGCTCAATAAAGAACGGAAAAAAGCTGGAAAGGGTTCCTTACCAGAGAATCGCTGGATTCAGTTGCTTGGCATGGTTGTCACCTTCCATGTCGTAATGGTTTCATTCTTAATCTTTTCTGGATTTTTGAATGATTTATGGTTTAAAAAATAAAAGGATATTAAAATGGATATCAAATCAGAAGTTATTGAAATT
This sequence comes from bacterium, assembly GCA_905221415.1. Classification (GTDB taxonomy): domain Bacteria; phylum Bacillota; class Bacilli; order Lactobacillales; family Streptococcaceae; genus Streptococcus. Next base: position 91,666 of record CAJNDC010000004.1, on the reverse strand, counting down.
ATTGATGAGTTGTTTATGGAAGATGTTTCTGACATGATGGATGAAGATCTTTTTGATGCCGGTGTCTTGGATAGCATGGGAACGGTTGAATTGATTGTTGAGATTGAAAACCGTTTTGACATTCGTGTTCCAGTGACGGAGTTTGGTCGTGATGACTGGAATACGGCTAATAAAATCGTAGCAGGTATCACGGAGTTGAAGAATGCTTAAACGCTTGTGGCTGATCTTCGGGCCTATCTTCATTGCTGGATTTTTGGTTCTTCTACTCATCTTTTTTTATCCAGGTACAACAAGCCATAGTCTGACGGAGGAGAAATATTCGGCGGCTTCTGTTAGTGCAGAGAGTTTTAAAGATAGAAGCCAAAAAGTAAGGGCTCTTACGGATCCAAATATGCGTTTTATTCCTTTTCTAGGGTCTAGTGAATGGATTCGATTTGATAGTGTCCATCCAGCTGTTTTAGCGGAAAAATACCATCGTCCCTATCGTCCTTACTTTCTAGGTCAAGCAGGAGCAGCCTCTCTCAATCAATATTTTGGTCTACAGCAAATTTTGCCAGAAATAGAGAATAAGCAGGCTGTATTTGTGATTTCGCCTCAGTGGTTTACGGAGACAGATTATGAACCCGCAGCGTTTCAGAGATTTTTTAACAGTGACCAATTGACAGCTTTTTTGGAAAATCAATCTGGTGATATTGCTGCAAAGCATGCGGCTATTCGATTGTTAAAGCAGAATCCTAATGTTGCATTAAAAGGCATTGTTCAAAAACTGTCAAAGGGTGAAGAATTATCAGAGGTTGATCAGGTTGCTATTGATATTTTTGCGCGATTCAATGAAAAGCAATCCGCTCTCTTTGGACAATTCTCCATTCGAGGAAAACTCAAGTACAAGGAACACGTGGAGAACTATTTAAAGGATCTTCCGGATCAATTTTCTTATGATGAGTTAGAAAAAATTGTTCGTAAGGACGCAGAAGCAAATACGACCAATAACGATATGGGGATGGAAAATCATTTCTATACGAGAGAGGTTAAAAAGGATTTAAAAAAATGGGAAGGGTATCAAAAAAATTACAACTTCCTCAAGTCCTCTGAGTACAATGATTTGCAGCTGGTCCTCAATCAATTTGCAAAATCGAAGGTCAATGTGCTCTTTGTCATTCAACCGGTCAATAAGAAATGGATGGAGTACACAGGGCTCAGCGAAGAGATGTATCAACATGCAGTGGAGAAAATTCGTTACCAATTAGAAAGTCAGGGCTTTACCAATATTGCTGATTTTTCAAAAAATGGAGGGGACCCTTATTTTGTTAAAGATACCATTCATCTAGGATGGTTGGGTTGGCTAGCTTTTGATAAGGTTGTCAATCCTTTCTTGACGGATCCGAAACCAGCTCCAGACTACAAGATGAATGACCGCTTCTTTAGCAAGGACTGGGCGACCTATGATGGGAACATCAAAGATTTCCAATAAAATCAGCTAAAAGTTTGGGATTGGAACCCAAGCTTTTTTTGTTTAAATAGCGAATGTTTTAGATGAAAATAAGTCAAAGGTTTCAAATTTTCTAGAAATATCGTATAATATGAAGGAAAAAAGAAAAGAAAAGGATTTCAAAATGAATAAACGTTCTTTGTTACCTGTCTTATCGACAGCTCTATTAGCCCCAGCCTTTTTAGCTGGACAAGTCTACGCTGAAGAAGCAACAACTCCTGCAGAAAGTTCAGCTGTTGTAGCGACTCCTGCTACGTCGGAGACTCCTGCTCCTGTGTCGAACCCTGCAGCGCCAGCAACTCCAACAAATGAGGTAGAGACTCCAGCAACCGTTGCACCTGCAGAAGCTCCGACAGCTCCTGCTGAATCTACTAAAAGCGAAGAAAAGGACACTGTTATCTTACACACCAATGATGTTCATGGTCGTATTGTAGAGGAAAAGGGAGTAATTGGAGATGCCAAGTTAGCGACTGTCATTGAGCAGGAGCGTGCGAAATCAAATCAAAATACTCTGGTTGTTGATGCGGGAGACGCTTTCCAAGGTTTACCGATTTCTAACTCTACTAAGGGTGAAGCGCGTGCTGAAATTCTCAATCAGATGCAGTATGATGCCATGGCAGTAGGAAACCATGAGTTTGACTTTGGCCTTGATGAAGTTAAAAAATACAAGGAAATTCTAAAATTCCCATTACTTAGCTCAAATACTTATGTCAATGGAGCTCGTCTTTTTGAAGCTTCCACAATCGTTGATAAGGATAAGACTGTGGAAGGTGATGAGTTTGTTGTAATCGGTGTGACAACACCTGAAACTGCTACAAAAACCCACCCTAAAAACATTAAAGGGGTAACTTTTACAGATCCAATCTCTGAAGTCAATAAGGTCATCGAAGAAGTTCAAGCCAAGGCTCGTGCAGAAGGTAAGGACTACAAACACTATGTTGTGCTCGCTCACTTGGGTGTAGATACCACAACTCCAGTCGAGTGGCGTGGTTCAACCTTGGCAGAAGCTCTCTCTAAAAATCCTCGTCTCAAAGGCAAACGTGTGACAGTTATTGATGGGCATTCTCATACAGTAGCTTCCACAACTTATGGCGACAATGTTACCTATAACCAAACAGGAAGTTACCTTCATAATGTTGGGAAAGTTATCTACAAATCACGTCAGCTTTTGGGCAATCCTACGTTGATTGCAGCTGCTGATGCTAAAAAATTACCAGCTAATCCTACAGTTGAAAAACTAGTCAAAGACATTAAACAAAAATACGATGCTAAAAATGCAGTTGAGATTGTCTCAAACAGCCCTGTAGAACTAAACGGTGATCGTGAAAATGTTCGGGTCCGTGAAACCAACCTCGGAAACGTCGTAGCGGACTCCCTCTATCAGTATGGTCAAACAGGATTTAGCCATCCGACAGACATCGCTGTGACAAATGGTGGTGGCTTGCGTGAAACCATTGCAAAAGGCAAACCAATCACTAAAGGAAATGTTATTGCCGTTCTTCCGTTTGGGAATACCATCTCACAAATCCAAGTGACGGGGCAACAAGTTTTGGATATGTTTGAAAAATCACTCGGGTCTATCTTGCAGGTCGATAAGGATGGCAAGAAGGTCTTGGATGAGAACGGGCAACCATTGTTAGAGCCAAGTGGTGGCTTCTTGCAAGTTTCGGGTGTGAAGGTCTACTATGATACCAACCTACCATCAGGAAAACGTGTCTTGGCCATCCAGGTAAAAAACCGTGCAACTGGTCGTTATGAACTCCTGGACCTCGCAAAAACCTACTATCTTGCAACCAATGATTTCCTAGCTGCGGGTGGTGATGGCTATACTATGTTGGGTGGCGCGCGTGAAGAAGGCCCATCTATGGATGCAGCCTTTGAAGAGTATCTGAGAACCGCTGATTTGACCCAGTATGAAAAGATCAATCCGAACTCACGGACGATTTCTGTGGATTCTAAAACCTTTAGTCTACCAGTGGAAACGCCTCAAACGAATGCAGCTGCTAACGATGCGACTACAAATGTGCCATTGACTTATGAGGTGGCAGGTCAATTTAGCAAGAAAGCAGTTGTCTCAGAAAAAGTCCTCCCAAATACAGGAAGCGAGCAGTCCATTTTCTTGCTCTTGATGGGAATGGTAGCTGGTTTGGCAGGTATCTTATCAAGCCGAAAACCAAAGCTAAAATAGGTTAAATTTCACATCTAGAAGAGTCTAGGGAAACGTTTTTACGCCTTTTTCCCTTGACTCTTTTTTGGTTTATGATATAATTAACCAGTAAAGAATCGGTGGCTATCTAAGCTTTTTATGGAAAAGATAGCTAGGGAAGGAGTAACACATGAGACAGCTTGCACAGGAAATCGATAACTTTTTAAACGAGGTGATCTTGAGATCTGAGAATCAGCATGAAATTCTGATCGGGCATTGCACAAGTGACGTAGCCTTGACCAATACTCAGGAACACATCCTCATGCTCCTGTCAGAAGAATCCTTAACCAACTCGGAGTTGGCTCGTCGTCTCAATGTCAGTCAGGCGGCAGTGACCAAGGCTATCAAGTCTTTGGTCAAAGAGGGCATGTTAGAGACATCCAGAGATCCCAAGGATGCGCGTGTGATCTTTTATCAACTGACAGAGCTGGCTCGACCGGTGGCAGAGGAACACCACCATCATCATGAGCATACGCTCTCAGCCTATGAACAAGTGGCAAGTCAGTTTACTCCAAATGAACAAGAAGTGATCCAGCGGTTTTTAACTGCTTTAGTAGGAGAAATCAAATAATGCGGTATATTACAGTAGAGGACTTGTCTTTCTATTATGACAAGGAACCTGTCCTCGAGCATATCAACTATAGTGTTGATAGTGGGGAGTTTGTCACCCTGACTGGTGAAAATGGAGCTGCCAAGACGACGCTTATCAAGGCGAGCCTAGGCATCTTGCAGCCAAGATTTGGCAAGGTAACCATTTCAAAGACAAACACTCATGGGAAAAAGCTAAGGATAGCTTATCTTCCCCAGCAGATAGCTAGTTTTAATGCTGGCTTTCCGAGTACGGTTTATGAATTTGTCAAGTCGGGTCGCTATCCGCGAAAGGGTTGGTTCCGCCGCTTGAATGCTCATGATGAGGAACATATCAAGGCCAGTTTAGACTCAGTTGGTATGTGGGAACATCGTGACAAACGAATTGGATCCCTATCGGGGGGGCAAAAGCAACGAGCGGTGATTGCTCGGATGTTTGCTTCTGACCCGGATGTCTTTGTCTTGGATGAGCCGACGACAGGGATGGATGCGGGGAGCAAAAATGAATTTTACGAACTCATGCACCACAGTGCCCACCATCATGGCAAGGCCGTTTTGATGATTACGCATGACCCTGAGGAGGTCAAGGCCTACGCAGACCGCAATATTCACCTAGTTCGTAATCAAGATTCGCCATGGCGTTGTTTCAACGTTCACGAAAGCGACCAGGAGGTGGAACATGCTTAGTTTGTTATCCTATGACTTTATGCAGCGTGCCTTCTTGGCTGTCATTGCCATGAGTCTCTTTTCTCCAGTTCTTGGGACCTTCCTTATCTTACGTCGTCAGAGTCTCATGAGTGATACACTCAGTCACGTTTCTCTATCAGGGGTAGCCTTTGGTCTGGTTTTGGGGATTTCTCCAACTATTTCAACCATTGCTATCGTCTTGATCGCTGCGGTCTTTCTAGAGTATCTCCGGACAGTCTATAAGAACTTTATGGAAATAGGAACTGCCATCCTCATGTCTACAGGGCTTGCAGTCTCCCTTATTGTGATGAGTAAGGGGAAAAGTTCGAGTTCCATGAGTTTGGACCAATATCTCTTTGGTTCGATTGTAACCATTAGCCAGGAGCAGGTGATTTTCCTCTTTGCCATTGCGGCGGTCGTTTTACTCTTGACTTTCTTATTCTTGCGACCAATGTATATCCTGACTTTTGATGAGGATACGGCCTTTGTAGATGGCTTGCCAGTCCGTACCATGTCTATCCTCTTTAACATGGTGACAGGGGTGGCCATTGCCCTTATGATTCCTGCAGCAGGAGCCCTTTTGGTGTCGACCATTATGGTCTTGCCAGCTAGCATTGCCCTTCGTTTGGGGAAAAACTTCAAATCCGTTATGTTACTAGCCAGCGCTATTGGCTTTTTGGGAATGGTGGCAGGACTTTATATTTCCTACTATGCGGAAACACCTGCTAGCGCTAGTATCACCATTATCTTTGTAGCTGTCTTTTTGTTAGTCAGTCTACTGAAACGTTTTATCAAATAGGAGAATGAAATGAAAAAAATTAGCTTACTACTGGCTAGTCTATGTGCCCTGTTTTTAGTGGCTTGTTCCAATCAAAAACAGGCAGATGGGAAGCTAAATATCGTGACAACCTTTTACCCTGTCTACGAATTTACCAAGCAAGTCGCAGGAGATACTGCTAATGTAGAACTCTTAATCGGTGCTGGTACAGAACCTCATGAATACGAACCGTCTGCCAAAGCAGTTGCCAAAATCCAAGACGCAGATACCTTTGTCTATGAAAATGAAAATATGGAAACTTGGGTTCCAAAATTGCTAGAATCCTTGGATAAGAAAAAGGTGAAAACCATCAAGGCGACAGGTGATATGCTCCTCTTGCCAGGTGGTGAAGAAGAAGAGGAAGGGCATGATCATAGCGGTGAGGGTCACCATCACGACTACGATCCCCATGTTTGGCTTTCACCAGTTCGTGCCATTAAACTAGTAGAACATATCCGCGACAGCTTATCAGCAGATTATCCTGATAAAAAAGAGACTTTTGAGAAGAATGCGGCTGCCTATATCGAAAAATTGCAAGCCTTGGATAAGGCTTATGCAGAAGGCTTGTCTCAAGCTAAACAAAAGAGCTTCGTAACGCAACACGCAGCCTTTAACTATCTTGCCTTGGACTATGGACTCAAACAAGTCGCAATCTCAGGTCTCTCTCCAGATGCAGAGCCATCAGCTGCTCGTCTGGCAGAATTGACAGAGTACGTCAAGAAAAATAAAATTGCCTATATCTACTTTGAAGAAAATGCCTCACAAGCCCTCGCCAATACACTCTCAAAAGAGGCAGGTGTCAAAACAGATGTCCTCAATCCTTTAGAAAGTCTGACAGAAGAGGACACCAAGGCGGGAGAAAATTACATCTCTATCATGGAGAAAAACCTCAAGGCTTTGAAGCAGACAACAGACCAAGAAGGACCAGAAATCGAGCCAGAGAAGGAAGAAAATACCAAGACAGTTCAAAATGGTTACTTTGAGGATGCAGATGTCAAGGACCGTACCTTGAGTGACTATGCTGGTAACTGGCAGTCAGTTTATCCTTTCCTTGAGGACGGAACTTTCGATCAAGTCTTTGACTACAAGGCTAAGTTGACTGGCAAGATGACCAAGGATGAGTACAAGGCCTACTATAGAAAAGGCTATCAGACAGATGTGACCAAAATCAACATCACGGACAACACTATGGAATTTGTTCAAGGTGGCCAAAGCAAGAAATTCACCTACAAGTATGTCGGCAAGAAAATCTTGACATATAAGAAAGGCAATCGTGGCGTGCGCTTCCTCTTTGAAGCGACAGATGCAGATGCTGGACAGTTCAAGTATGTTCAGTTTAGTGACCACAATATCGCCCCAGTTAAGGCAGAACATTTCCATATCTTCTTTGGGGGGACCAGCCAAGAAGCTCTCTTTGAAGAGATGGATAACTGGCCAACCTACTACCCAGATAACCTATCTGGCCATGAAATCGCCCAAGAAATGTTGGCGCATTGATGCAATAGAAAATCCCGCAAATCTGCGGGATTTTTTGCTGGAAACGATTAGGTTGTTAGGTATTATAGTACCACAGTTGTGCTGCTCACAATGTGATAAAGCAGTCATTTTCTACTGACTGATTCTCACTAGCTGACGAATGCAAAAGCTACGATTGTACAAATTATAGAATCTTTTCAGGGGATTTAGGAAGGGAGCTTAGTCTTGTTGACGCTGCTATCGCTTTTTGTTATAGTCAAAGAGAGAGCGGTCTGGAACAATAGTTTATTCACAGTCTGTGGATAAGTCTAGAAGGAAATGTCATACAACTCAGGGTGTTGAAGCATCCTGATAATAGTTCCGTATATTAGTGACTTGCTGGAAATTTAGTAGAAACCCTAGTACAGGGCTGTTTGACAAAGGTGTGTTTAGCGTGAAGGCTCCCAAGTCTAAGAGCTGGCTTCTGGAGAAGCTGATTTTTAGGCATGCTTTCTTATCCACAAGTTGTGGATAACTTTGTGAACAAGAGAAAGAGATATGAAATGATGACGAAAATAAAACCACATGGACCATTACCAAGTCAGGCCCAGCTAGCTTATTTAGAGGATGAACTAGCTGCCTTTATCCATTTTGGACCCAATACCTTTTATGACCAAGAATGGGGAAGTGGGCAAGAGGATCCCAAGCGTTTTAACCCGACCAAGTTGGATGCGCGTGAATGGGTTCGGGTACTCAAAGAAACGGGTTTTAAAAAGCTGATTTTGGTGGTGAAGCACCACGATGGCTTTGTCCTCTATCCGACAGCTCATACAGATTATTCGGTCAAGGCTAGCCCTTGGAGGGATGGAAAGGGGGACTTGCTCCTTGAGGTTTCCCAAGCTGCGACTGAGTTTGACATAGACATGGGAGTGTATTTGTCTCCTTGGGATGCTCATAGTCCCCTCTATCACGTGGACCGAGAAGCGGACTACAATGCCTACTATCTGGCGCAATTGAAGGAAATCTTGTCAAATCCTGCCTACGGAAATGCTGGTAAGCTCACTGAGGTGTGGATGGATGGTGCTCGAGGCGAAGGGGCCCAGAAGGTCAACTATGAGTTTGAGACTTGGTTTGAAACCATTCGTGACTTGCAGGGCGATTGTTTGATTTTCTCAACTGAGGGAACTAGTATTCGCTGGATTGGCAATGAACGAGGCTATGCAGGGGATCCCTTGTGGCAAAAAGTCAAACCAGACCAGTTGGGGACCGAGGCGGAATTAGATTATCTACAGCACGGAGACCCCTCTGGAACGCTATTTTCAATCGGTGAGGCAGATGTTTCTCTTCGCCCGGGCTGGTTTTACCATGAGGATCAGGATCCCAAGTCTCTCGAGGAGTTGGTCGAAATCTACTTTCACTCAGTAGGGCGGGGAACTCCACTCTTGCTTAATATCCCACTGAACCAAGATGGCCTCTTTGACGAAAAGGATGTTCAGCGTCTCTATGAATTTGCTTCCTACCGTGACGAGCTCTATAAAGAAGATTTGGCTTTGGGAGCCAAGGTATCTGGCCCTGCTCTATCACCAGACTATGCCTGTCATCATCTGACAGATGGGCTAGAGACCAGTTCATGGGCAAGTGATGCAGAGTTGCCAATCCAATTAGAGCTCGATTTAGGATCACCTAAAACTTTTGATGTGATTGAGTTAAGAGAAGATTTGAAGCTGAGGCAACGCATCGCTGCTTTTCATGTTCAGGTAGAGTTGGATGGTGTCTGGCAGGAGTTTGGGTCTGGTTATACTGTTGGCTATAAACGTCTCTTACGAGGATCAGTCGTTGAGGTTCAGAAGATACGCGTGACCATTACAGAGGCACAGTCTTTGCCTTTGTTAACCAAGATTTCACTCTATAAAACACCTACCTTGTCGAAAAAAGAAACTGTTCAGCAACTAGAGTTCTCAGAAAAAAGTCTGGCTGTGACCAAGGGAGAAAATGTCCACTTTACAGTGAAGCGAAGAGAATCTAGCAGTCCTTTGGAAGCTAAGATTTCGATTCAACCAGGGACGGGTGTGCATGGTGTCGTTTATCGGGACGAGATTCAAGTCCTTGCGTTTCAAGTTGGCGAGACTGAAAAAAAGCTAACGCTACCAACCTTGTATTTTGCAGGAGATAAAACCTTGGACTTTTATCTGAATTTGACGGTAGATGGGCAGCTTGTTGACCAACTTCAGGTCCAAGTTTCATAAAAGAAGAACCTTTGCGCGATGCAAAGGTTCTTTTGGTTAGGAGTGATTTGGTAGCCAGCTGAGGGTGAAGGTCAGTTGCTCAGCTTTCAAGAGGTCTTGGTGTTGAATGCTAGATACTATGGTCTTGTCCAATCGGCATTCTTTGACAAAGTTGAAATGGCTGTGGTTTTGCTCGGCATGGATATCCAGCCATTTATTTTCCTTAGCTAGGTAGATACGGAGATGGTCAAAGAGAGGGATTCCGAGGTCGTAGCTTGGTTTTCCTGGACAAGTCGGGTAGAATCCAAGAGCTGACCAGATGTACCAAGCAGAGAGACTGCCATTGTCCTCATCGCCAGGATAGGCTTTCCAGCTGGGGTGAAAGGCTTTCTGACGGAGCGTCTTGATGAGAAGGGCAGTGTAGTCTGGGTAGTTGCTGTAGCGGAAGAGATAAGGGATGTGGAAGCTAGGCTGGTTAGAGATGGCGAGTTGTCCAAAGGGAGCTGTTGCCATCTCGCTCATTTCATGAATCTCGTAACCATAGCCGGTGGTTTCAAAGAGAGGAGCGTCCTGACAGGCTTTCAAAAGATAGTTGCTGAAGGCTTCTTTTCCACCCATAAGCTGGATTAAGCCTGGGATGTCATGGAGGACGCCTAAAGTCGCTTGAATGGCAGAGCATTCGGCGTAGTCGCGTCCCCAACTATAGGGATAGAAGTCAGGGCGGAAGTTTCCTTGGCTGTCTCGGGCTCGCATGTAACCTGTCTCAGCGTCAAATAGATGGCGGTAATTTTGTGACGAAGTTCTATAAGTTTCCGCGATGTCATTCTGACCAAGCTTTTCGGCACAGTTGGCGATACAAAAATCGCTATAGGCGTAGTCAAGGGTGTGACTGACACTTTCGTGGTGGTCGGTAGAAAGATAACCTAATTCTTGGTATTGGGCTAGTCCGTGACGACCATTGATGCCGAGAGGGTCGGATTTAGTGGCTGTCTCCAGCATGGCCTGGAGGAGTTCTTCTTCTAGGTCGGGGGCCATGTCCTTGCAGGCGCTATCTGCGATAATACCATCTAAAAGGGTACCAGGCATCATCCCCCGTTCATCTGGAGCTAGCCATTTTGGAAGGAAACGAGTATCGCGGTAGCTATTGAGAAAGCCTTCTAAAAAGAGACGATAATGCTCTGGTATGACAAGGGCAAAGAGGGGGAAGGTGGTGCGGAAGGTATCCCAGAAGCCATTGTTGCTAAAGAGGACACCGGGCTTGACAGTACCAGTAGCCAGATCCATGTGGATGGCTTGCCCTGATTCATCAACCTCATAAAAAGTCTGCGGGAAGAGGAAGAGTCTGTAAAGGCAGTGGTCAAAGAAGGTTCGGTCAGCCTCTCCTGTCTCGATAACGTCAAAACGGTGGAGAAGATTTTCCCATTCCGCTTGGGCACTTGCTTTACAGCTGTCAAGATCTTCTTGAGGTAGATTAACCAGAGCTTGAGAAGGCGATATGAAAGAAGTTGCTAGTTGGATCTCAGCATAGCTGTTTGCTAAGTCAATTCGCCAGTCTCCACCTTCTTGGCTGATAGCAAGAATATCCGTATTCATTTGTAAAGCAGTAAACAGTATCAGCGGATTTTTGTTGGTCTCTGTTTTTCCCTCTTGACGCAGGGCAAGAGTCCGCTTATCTAATTGCTCTACGGTCAGTTCATCTGCTGCGTGAAGATAGAGGGATAGGGCCTTGCCTTGCTTTTGCTCCAAACGAATAGAAGCGCCATAGCAAGTCGGTGTGAGCTGGATTTCAATCTGAAAGCGCAGGGAGAAAATCTTCAGATAATGAGGTTGGAAAGAGGCCTTATCCATATCATAGGAGGATTGACGGTGAAAGAGGCTGTCACCCCCAAGCTGGCCTGTGACAGGTGTCAGAAGGAGCCAAGAGTAGTCGCCAATCCAAGGACTGGGCTGGTGGGTTAATCGAATCCCCTGAAAAATAGGTAGATGCGGATCGAAAAACCAAGAGCTCTCCTGGTCACTGGTCTGGGGCACAAAATAATTCATCCCAAAAGGAACGCCTATGTAAGGCAGGGTATTTCCCCGAGAAAAGGCATGCTTGTTAGCAGTCCCAAAGCGGGTATCGATGGTTTCAAGTAGTGGTTTCATAGTTATCTCTTTGTAAACGCTTTATATTTTATATAGTATAACATGAAATGAACAAAAAAGCTTCAGATCAATATAAATTCCTTAAAGCTTGATCATCTATGATATGAATGGTACGACGAACCTTTCGAATATAGTGATGTTCTTCAAAAATCTTAAATTTTCGCGAAATGGTTTCGGGTCTTGTTCCGAGGTAACTAGCGAGTTCCTTTTCTGAAATTGGCAAAGTGAAGGTGAGTTTAGGATTGTCCCCATTTTCGGTAAGATGAATAAGATAGCAAGCGAGGCGTTGTTCTATTTTTTCAAGGGCCAATAAGGTGACTTGTTCTTCCGTCTGGATTGCTTTTCTGGCATTAAGACGTAGAAGTTGCCAACTGAAATGTGGAAAGCTCTGGAGAAGGTATTGAAAATCCTTTTTATGAATGACACAGATTTCTGTAGAGACCAAGGCTTCCCCGTAGAGATCCTGATTATTCTCTCCAAAGAGATAGTTTTCTCCTTCGTAATTTCCTTTGCCAACGATACGGATACATTGTTCGTTTCCATCATTAGTCAGACGATAGACCTTAAATTGTCCTCTATTAACAATGATTAAAGTTTCTTCGTCAAAGGGTGAGAAAATCAACTCGCCCTTTTTAAATTTCTTATGGTTAAATAGACTATGAATGCCCTGAAGTTCATCATATGATAGTGTGCTAAAAAGAGGGACCGTATAAAAGCATGGTTGGGACATAGGAACTCCTAATTTTGAATAAATTTATAGAAACTTGACGAATATCAATTTTTTTATCATTTAGATACAGTAAAATAAAAACACAATATATAGCGTACATGTATTAAACGAACACAATATATTGTATCAAAAAAGGAGGAGTCATGCAAAAAATTAGATTTTATTATATTAGTTTAAGTGGGAATACGAGCTCTTTTGTACAACGGGTCAGTCAATATATAAAGACGACGCATCATAGAGAAGTTGAGTCTTTGAATATAAAAGATTTAAAGGGAAAAGCGATTACGGTAGATGGTCCCTTTGTCAGTTTTTTACCAACTTATCTAGAGGGGGGAAATGGAATTGATACTGGTTTCCAAGAAATTCTGACGGGAAATCTTCGAAAATTTTTGGAGTATCAAGGAAATTTTCGTTATTGCCTAGGAATTATTGGGAGTGGTAATCGAAATTTTAATAAGCAATTCTGTCTAACGGCTTTTCAATATGCAGATCAGTTTGGTTTTCCTGTTATAGATGTTTTTGAATTACGTGGGACAGATGAAGATGTAGAGAGGATCTCCAAACATATTTTAGCTAGTTTTGAGAAAGCGGAGGAAAAAATAGATGTCAGCTACTAAGGATTATTTTGTTTTGAACAATATGGTGAACATTCCAATTGATGGTGAAATTCCTCTTTACTATGATGGAGAGGCCTTAACAGACTATTTAAAGAATGAAATTGAACCTCATACGATGCATTTTTCAAGTCTGAAAGAACGTCTCCAGTATTTAATTCAAGAGGATTATGTGGATGAAGAGGTTGTGGGCTTGTATCGCGGAGAGTCTGGTGAGATTGATAGTGATTTTTTAGAGGGCTTATATCAAAAAATCAAAGAACATGATTTTGCCTTTAAGAGTTTTATGGGAGCTTATAAATTTTATAATCAATATGCACTAAAGACTGATGATTCCAAGACCTATTTGGAATTGTTTGAGGACCGGGTGTTCCTTAATGCCCTCTATCTAGGAAATGGCGATCAGAACTTAGCGACAAAAATTGCGGAGGAAATGATCACCCAACGGTACCAACCTGCGACCCCCACATTCTTAAATGCAGGGAAAAAACGGCGTGGTGAGATGGTTTCTTGTTTTCTGATAGATCTTGATGATTCTATGTTATCTATCGGACGTGGGGTCAATTCTGCTTTGCAACTTTCTAGACTTGGTGGTGGGGTTGGAGTGAATTTATCGAACCTACGTGCCAGTGGTTCTCCTATAAAAGGAATTGAACATGCTTCTTCGGGAGTGCTTCCTGTAATGAAACTACTAGAAGACTCTATCAGCTATAGCAATCAGCTAGGACAGAGAAATGGGGCAGGGGTCGTTTACTTGAATGTTTTTCATCAGGATATTCTCGCCTTTTTATCGACAAAGAAAGAAAATGCAGATGAAAAAATTCGTGTTAAAACCCTCTCTCTAGGGTTGGTCGTTCCGGATAAGTATTACGAGCTGATTAAAACAAATCAACCCATGTATCTGTTTAATCCTTATCATGTTGAAAAAGTCTATGGGAAACCTTTTTCGTACGTAGATATCACGGCTGAATACGACCGATTGGTTGCAAATCCAGCTATTGAAAAGACAGTTGTTCAAGCGAGAGAATTGGAACAGGAAATTTCCCGCTTGCAACAAGAGTCTGGCTATCCTTATATTCTAAATATCGATGTCGCTAATCGCGCGAATCCCGTCAAAGGGAAAATCATTATGAGTAATCTTTGTTCAGAGATTTTGCAACCACAAACTCCATCCGTATTGAATGATGATTTGTCCTATCATGAGGTGGGAACGGATATTAGTTGTAACCTTGGATCAACTAATATTGTTAATTTACTAAAAACTGAAGATTTTGCTGCCTCTGTTGATACAATGGTTCGTGCCTTAACGACTGTTACGGATCTAGAGTCTGTTGAAGAAGTGCCTACAGTAAATAAAGGGAATCGTCTCTACCATACGATAGGACTCGGAGCGATGGGATTACACACAGCTTTTGCTTTGCACCAAATCAAGTATGGTTCAAAAGAATCTCTAGAATTTACAGAAGCTTACTTCTTGGCATTGAATTATTATTCTTTAGTATCCAGCAATAGAATCGCAAGAGAGCGGCATGAGACATTTTATGAATTTGCGGATTCGAGCTATGCCGATGGAAGTTACTTTTCACCATATGTAGAGCAGGATTTTGTATTTAGATTTCCTAAGATAGCAGCCATTTTTAAGGATATTCCTATTCCAACGAAAGAAGATTGGAAGGTACTAAGGGAGAAGGTCATGAAAGATGGCCTCTACCATCGAAATCGTTTAGCAGTGGCGCCTAATGGTTCTATTTCTTATATCAACGAAACGAGTGCTTCTCTTCACCCGATTACTCAGTTGGTAGAAAATCGGCAGGAAAAGAAGGTGGGATCGATCTTTTATCCCGCTCCGTATCTGTCCAATGATACCTTACCATTTTATGAGACTGCTTATAACATGGATCAGCGTAAAATTATTGATGTATATGCAGTCGCACAAAAACACATTGATCAGGGAATGAGTCTGACTCTCTTTATGCGTTCTCAATTACCTGAAGGACTATATGAATGGAAAACTAAGGGAAACACAATGCTAACGACACGTGACTTGAATCGTCTTCGGAATTACGCATGGCGAAAAGGGATAAAATCACTTTATTATGTCAGAACCTATACAGAGGATGACGAATTTAGCAGTGTAAATAGCTGTGAATCTTGTATGATTTAAGGAGAGAAGATGTCAAAAAAATTTCTATATTACAAAGCAATCAACTGGAATGAGATTGAGGATGAATTAGATAACGCTACGTGGGAGAGAGCGACATCGTTATTTTGGCTAGACAATCGAATTCCAATTGAAAATGACAAACCTGCTTTTAATCGTTTGTCGGCAGAGGAAAAGCAGGAATTAAATCGCTCGCTGATCTTTCTTGCAAATTTATCAACTTATCAGTCATTAGAGGCGGAGGAGTTTATACGGCATAGTGAACGCTCGCAACAGGAGGTTGCTATTGTAAACAATCTACAGTTCACTGAAATGGTAAATACCAAGGCCTATAATACTATTTTATACTCCTTTAATGAGGACGATCGGGAGGTGGCATCCTTATTTGAGTGGGTAGATCAACATAAATTGGTAGTGGAGCGACTAGAAAGAGTCGATACGGTATATCATAGTAAAAATGCGATTCAGAAGCGCTTTATGGCTACTTGTGTGGAAGGAATTATGACTTATAGTCAACTTGCTTTTTTGATGAAATTGTGGATTCAAAAGGGCTTTACTAATCTTGGCGAAATGGTGAAAATGATTCTCTTGAATGAGTCATTGCATCGTGACTATCTGATACATAAAGTCAATCTTCTTTTGGCGAGAATGGATAGAGCTGGCCAAATTTCATTTCAAACCTGGGCTGTTGAAATGATTGACAAAATTTTAAAAACAGAGGGGAAAATTATTCGTGAACTTTATGTAGATGCTGACATTCAAAAATTGACTCAGAATCTTGTACAAAGAGAAGCCAATCGTTTGTTAGAGAGTATCGGTGTCGAAGAGAGGTACCCAGTTGATAGGGAAATTCTCTCTGCGCTTGATCGAGTATTGAACAGGCTGAGAAAGCACGAGCTTCTCGGGCAGATGTCTATCCATAGGATAGAAGAATCACGTGATGATGACTATGATTTTTGAGGAGGATTTATATGTTACATCGGACATTAAACTGGAAAGAAGTTGAGGATGAGTTAGACGACTATGTTTGGGATAAAGCCACGGCACAATTTTGGATCGATACTCGTGTTCCAGTATCAAATGACTTGCTTGATTGGAAGCAACTATCAGATCCGGAAAAAGAGGTTGTCAAGAAAGCGGTTGGAGGCTTGGCTTTGCTTGATACGCTTCAATCCGAAGAGGGGTTGTATTCTATTAAACAGCATGTTCGAACTCGCAAGGAGAGAGCGGTTCTGAGTGATTTTACATTTATGGAATCTATCCATGCTAAGACATACGGTACCATATTGATTTCGTTAAATACTTTTAAGGAAATTGAGAAAATATATGATTGGATGAATCAGGATCCTAAAATGCAGTATAAAGCCCAAAAGATAAATGAGATGTATCAGCATGGAACCCCTCTACAGGTGATGGTTGCGAGTGTGTTTTTAGAAGGAATCCTATACTATAGCAACTTTTTCATACCGCTTTGGTATCGTGGACAAAATAAACTAGCTAATCTAGCAGAGTTAATCAAATTAGTAATTAGGGACGAATCTGTACATGGGACTTATCTGGGATATAAGTTTCGCTTAACCTTTGATGAGCTCTCAGAAGCGGAACAACATGAGTTCATAACTTGGATGTATCGTTTTTTAGATGATCTTTTAGAAAATGAGTTTGCATATACAGATGAAGTCTATGCACCTATTGGTCTGGCAGAAGAAATAAAGGTATTTGTTAAATACAATGCCAATAAAGCGCTACAAAATATGGGTTTTCAAAGTTATTTTTCGAATATCACAGCGTCTGATGTGAATCCAATTGTCATGAATGGCATTTCGATTGAAACGGCCAATCATGATTTCTTTTCTCAAGTGGGTGCGGGATATCTAATGGGAAATGCAGAAGCAATGCTAGATAATGACTACGATTTTTAGAATAAACGAAACGATTCCAACGGAAATCTCTACATAATTTTTTCATAAGTTTGTTTCAAAACGCCTTTAGTTTGTGTATATCTTTTGGAGGCGTTTTTTTTTATACTGAACATGAAACTTGTTTGAAAGAGGAAATTGCACGATGATTTATTCGAAAGAAATTGTTAGAGAATGGCTGGACGAAGTAGCAGAGCGGGCTAAGGACCATCCGGAGTGGGTAGATGTCTTCGAGCGTTGCTATACAGACACCTTGGACAATACAGTTGAAATCTTAGAAGATGGCTCAACTTTTGTCTTAACTGGGGATATTCCTGCCATGTGGCTTCGGGATTCGACAGCACAACTTAGACCCTACCTGCATGTGGCAAAAAAAGATCCTCTCTTGCGTCAGACCATTGCAGGTTTGGTTAAGCGTCAGATGACTTTGATTCTCAAGGATCCTTATGCCAACTCTTTTAACATTGAGGAGAATTGGAAGGGCCACCACGAGACTGACCATACCGACCTTAATGGCTGGATTTGGGAACGCAAGTATGAGGTGGACTCGCTTTGCTATCCTTTGCAACTGGCTTATCTCCTTTGGAAAGAGACTGGCGAGACCAGTCAGTTTGATGAGACTTTTGTCGCAGCGACCAAGGAAATTCTTCATCTGTGGACGGTGGAACAAGACCACAACAATTCTCCTTATCGTTTCGTTCGGGATACAGACCGCAAGGAAGACACTCTGGTAAATGATGGCTTTGGACCTGACTTTGCGGTGACAGGTATGACCTGGTCAGCTTTTCGTCCAAGTGATGATTGCTGCCAGTATAGCTACTTGATTCCGTCCAATATGTTTGCTGTAGTAGTCTTGGGGTACGTGCAAGAAATCTTTACAGAACAAGACCTAGCTGATAGTGAGAGTATTATTGCAGACGCTAAGCGTCTCCAAGCAGAGATTCAAGAAGGCATCGAAAATTATGCCTATACCACCAATAGTAAGGGCGAAAAGATTTACGCCTTTGAAGTGGATGGTCTAGGAAATGCTAGCATCATGGATGATCCAAATGTACCGAGTCTGCTGGCGGCACCTTATCTGGGCTATTGCGACATTGAAGACGAAGTGTATCAAGCCACACGCCGTACCATTCTGAGCCCTGAAAATCCATATTTTTACCAAGGTAAATATGCTAGTGGTCTCGGAAGTTCTCATACCTTCTATCGCTATATCTGGCCCATTGCCCTTTCTATCCAAGGTTTGACAACAAGAGATAAGGCAGAGAAGAAATTCTTGCTGGACCAGCTGGTTGCCTGCGATGGTGGCACAGGTGTCATGCACGAAAGTTTCCACGTGGACGACCCAACGCTTTACTCACGTGAATGGTTCTCTTGGGCCAACATGATGTTCTGTGAGTTGGTCTTGGATTATCTGGATATTCGCTAGTCAGATCTTTAGTTAGATAGAAATAAAAATTTAAGTTAGAACGAGGTTTTACTTCATGGAAAATGTTGTTGTACATATTATCTCACATAGTCACTGGGACCGTGAGTGGTATCTACCTTTTGAAAGTCACCGGATGCAGTTGGTAGAGTTATTTGACAATCTTTTTGATCTCTTTGAAAATGACCCCGAGTTCAAGAGCTTCCACTTGGATGGTCAAACCATTGTCCTTGATGACTACTTGGAAATTCGCCCTGAAAACCGTGACAAGGTGCAGCGTTATATCGACGAAGGCAAGCTTAAAATTGGTCCCTTTTACATCTTGCAGGATGATTACTTGATTTCAAGTGAAGCCAACGTCCGCAACACCTTGATTGGTCAAGCTGAATGTGCAAAATGGGGCAAATCAACCCAGATTGGTTACTTCCCAGATACCTTTGGAAATATGGGACAAGCGCCTCAAATCCTTCAAAAATCAGGCATTCACGTGGCAGCCTTTGGCCGTGGTGTGAAGCCGATAGGATTTGACAACCAAGTTCTCGAAGATGAGCAGTTTACTTCCCAGTTTTCAGAAATGTACTGGCAGGGTGCAGACGGAAGTCGTGTTCTCGGTATCCTCTTTGCCAACTGGTACAGTAACGGGAATGAAATCCCAGTTGATAAGGATGAAGCCCTGGCTTTCTGGAAACAAAAACTGTCAGACGTGCGTGACTACGCTTCGACCAACCAATGGTTGATGATGAACGGATGTGACCACCAGCCTGTACAGCGAAATCTGAGCGAAGCCATTCGTGTGGCCAATGAACTCTTCCCAGATGTGACCTTTGTGCATAGTTCCTTTGATGACTATATCCACGCAGTAGAAAGTGCTCTACCAGAGCAGTTATCAACGGTTACAGGTGAGTTGACAAGTCAGGAGACAGACGGCTGGTACACGCTTGCCAATACTTCTTCATCACGAATTTACCTCAAACAAGCCTTCCAAGAAAATAGCAACTTGCTGGAGCAAGTAGTGGAACCATTGACTGTCATCACTGGCGGACATAACCACAAGGACCAGTTGACCTATGCTTGGAAAGTCCTTCTACAAAATGCGCCACATGACAGTATCTGTGGCTGTAGTGTAGACGAGGTTCACCGTGAGATGGAAACACGTTTTGCCAAGGTTAACCAAGTCGGAAACTTCGTTAAGACCAATCTTCTCAATGAGTGGAAGGGCAAAATTGCAACTCACGAAGCGCAAAGCGACCATCTCTTTACTGTCATTAACACAGGTTTGCATGACAAGGTTGATACGGTCAGCACCGTGATTGATGTGGCGACTTGTGATTTCAAGGAATTGCACTCAACAGAAGGCTATAAGAAGATGGCAGCTTTGACCTTGCCAAGCTACCGTGTCGAAGACTTGGAAGGGCATGCTGTAGAAGCGAAAATCGAAGATCTGGGAGCTAACTTTGAGTATGATTTGCCAAAAGACAAGTTCCGTCAGGCTCGTATCGCTCGACAAGTGCGCGTGACAGTCCCTGTTCATCTGGCACCACTTTCTTGGACAACCTTCCAATTGCTCGAAGGAGAACAAGAACACCGTGACGGTATTTACCAAAACGGAGTGATTGATACGCCATTTGTAACGGTCAGTGTGGATGAAAATATCACAGTCTACGACAAGACAACTCATGAAGCTTATGAGGATGTTCTTCGTTTTGAAGACCGTGGTGACATCGGAAATGAGTACATCTATTTCCAACCAAAAGGAACAGAGCCTATCTACGCAGAACTCAAAGGCTGTGAAGTCTTGGAAAATACAGCTCGTTTTGCTAAAATCTTGCTCAAGCATGAATTGACAATTCCAGTAAGTGCAGACGAAAAACTGGATGCGGAACAGAGAGGCATCATCGAGTTTATGACGCGTGAAGCTGGGCGCTCAGAAGAATTGACAACCCTTCCTATGGAAACAGAGATGACCGTCTTTGTTGACAATCCACAAATTCGTTTCAAGACTCGCTTTACTAACACAGCCAAGGACCACCGTATCCGTCTCTTGGTTAAGACTCATAATACGCGTCCAAGCAATGATTCGGAAAGCATTTATGAGGTGGTGACACGACCAAACAAACCAGCTGCTTCTTGGGAAAATCCTGAAAATCCTCAACACCAACAAGCCTTCGTCAGTCTGTATGATGATGAAAAAGGGGTGACAGTGGCTAATAAAGGATTGCACGAGTATGAAATCCTTGGAGACGATACCATTGCCGTGACCATTCTTCGTGCCTCAGGTGAGTTAGGTGACTGGGGTTACTTCCCAACACCAGAGGCTCAGTGCTTGCGTGAGTTTGAAGTCGAGTTTGCACTTGAGTGCCACCAAGCAGGGGAACGCTTCTCAGCCTTCCGTCGTGCCAAAGCCTTCCAAACACCATTTACTAGTCTTCAGCTTACTAAACAAGAAGGAAGTGTGGCAGCGACTGGTAGCCTCTTGAGCCATGCGGCGCTCAGCTTGCCACAAGTCTGCCCGACAGCCTTTAAGGTAGCTGAAAATGAAGAAGGATATGTACTTCGTTACTACAATATGAGCCAAGAAAATGTGCGCATATCTGAACACCAACAAACCATTCTTGACTTACTTGAGCGACCATATCCAGTTCATTCAGGACTATTAGCGCCACAAGAAATTCGTACAGAATTGATCAAAAAAGAAGACATTTAACAGTTTTAAAGAATACTATGAGATAGAAAGGAGGGGCGAAAGAGTTAGGATGAACTACTGAGTCGCCCCTTTTTATGGGAAGAACAATGACCATTGCAACCATTGATATCGGAGGGACTGGGATTAAGTTTGCCAGTCTGACTCCTGATGGAAAAATACTAGATAAGACAAGTATTCCGACGCCAGAAAGTTTGGAGGATTTACTAGCTTGGCTAGACCAACGCTTGGCAGAACAAGATTATAAGGGCATTGCTATGAGTGTTCCAGGCGCGGTCAATCAAGAAACAGGTGTGATTGAGGGCATCAGTGCCGTCCCTTACATCCATGGCTTTTCTTGGTATGAGGCTCTTTCTCATCATCAACTACCTGTCCATCTAGAAAATGATGCCAACTGTGTTGGACTTAGTGAACTGCTGGCTCACCCAGAGATTGAAAATGCAGCCTGTGTCGTTATTGGGACAGGGATTGGTGGGGCCATGATTATCAATGGCAAGCTTCACCGAGGTCGTCATGGCTTGGGGGGAGAGTTTGGCTATATGACAACCATTGCACCTGCTGAAAAACTCAACAACTGGTCGCTACTAGCATCTACAGGGAACATGGTTCGATACGTGATTGAAAAATCTGGTCAGACTGACTGGGACGGACGCAAGATTTACCAAGAGGCCGCAGCTGGCAATGCTCTTTGTCAAGAAGCTATTTTGCGCATGAACCGTAATCTGGCGCAAGGCTTGCTCAATATTCAGTATCTCATCGACCCAGATGTCATTAGTCTGGGAGGCTCCATCAGTCAGAATCCAGATTTTATCCGAGGCGTCAAGAAATCTGTCGATGAATTTGTCGAAACCTACGAAGAATACACGGTCGCACCAGTTATCCAAGCTTGCACCTATCATGCAGATGCCAATCTCTACGGTGCCCTTGTCAACTGGCTACAGGAGGAAAATCAGTGGTAAGATTTACAGGACTTAGTTCCAAACAAACTCAGACAATCGACTTGCTGACAAAACATATCTCTTTACCAGATGTGGAAGTGGCAGTCGCTCAGTCTGACCAAGCCTCTATCTCTATCAAGGGTGAAAGTGGACACTATCAACTAACCTATCGTAAACCTCACCAACTCTACCGCGCCTTGTCCTTGTTGGCAACAGCTCTAGTAGAAGGTGACAAAGTAGCGATTGAAGAGCAGGCGGCTTATGAAGATTTAGCCTACATGGCAGACTGTTCGCGCAATGCAGTTTTGAATGTCGCTTCTGCCAAGCAGATAATTGAGGTCTTGGCTCTCATGGGCTACTCAACTTTTGAGCTCTACATGGAAGATACCTACCAGATTGAGGGGCAACCATACTTTGGTTACTTCCGTGGAGCCTATTCAGCAGAGGAGTTGCAGGAAATCGAAGCCCATGCCCAGCAGTTTGATATGACCTTTGTGCCTTGTATCCAGACCTTGGCCCACTTGTCGGCCTTCGTCAAATGGGGCGTTAAGGAAGTGCAAGAACTCCGTGATGTGGAGGATATTCTCCTTATTGGCGAAGAAAAGGTTTATGACCTGATTGATGGCATGTTTGCCACTCTGTCTAAACTGCAGACACGCAAGGTCAATATCGGGATGGACGAAGCTCACTTGGTTGGTTTGGGGCGCTACCTCATTTTGAACGGTGTTGTGGACCGTAGTCTCCTCATGTGTCAACACTTGGAGCGTGTGCTGGACATTGCTGACAAGTATGGTTTCCACTGCCAGATGTGGAGTGACATGTTCTTTAAACTCATGTCAGCAGATGGCCAGTACGATCGCGATGTGGAAATTCCTGAGAAAACTCGTGTCTACCTAGACCGTCTCAAAGATCGTGTAACCTTGGTTTACTGGGATTATTATCAGGATAGCGAGGAAAAATACAACCGCAATTTCCGCAACCATCACAAGATTAGCCAAAATATAGTCTTTGCAGGGGGAGCTTGGAAGTGGATCGGTTTCACACCTAACAACCATTTCAGCCGTCTCATCGCTATCGAGGCCAATAAAGCCTGTCGTGGCAATGACATCAAAGAAGTCATCGTGACGGGTTGGGGGGATAACGGTGGGGAAACAGCCCAGTTCTCTATCCTACCAAGCTTGCAAATCTGGGCAGAACTCAGCTACCGCAATGACTTAGACCGTTTGTCTACTCATTTCCAGACCAATACAGGTCTATCGGTTGAGGACTTTATGCAGATTGACCTAGCCAACCTCTTGCCAGATCTGCCAGGCAATCTCAGCGGTATCAATCCTAACCGCTATGTCTTTTATCAGGATGTTCTCTGTCCGATCCTTGACCGACACATGACACCTGAACAGGACAAACCGCACTTCGCTCAGGCCGCTGAAACGCTTGCTGAAATCAAAGAAAAAGCTGGGAACTACGCCTATCTTTTTGAAACTCAGGCTCAGTTGAACCAGATTTTAAGCAGTAAAGTGGATGTGGGACGACGCATCCGAGAAGCTTACAAAGTCGGCGACAAAGTCAGCTTGCAGCAAATCGCTAGAGAAGAATTACCAAAACTCAGAAGTGAGATTGAAACCTTTCACAAGCTCTTTAGCCAACAATGGCTGAAAGAAAACAAGGTCTTTGGCTTGGATACGGTCGATATCCGTATGGGCGGACTCTTGCAACGCATCAAACGCGCAGAAAGCCGCATCGAGGCTTATCTGGCAGGACAGATTGACCGCATCGACGAGTTAGAAGTGGAAATCTTACCATTTACTGACTTCTACGCAGACAAGGATTTCGCAGCAACTACAGCCAACCAGTGGCATACCATTGCGACAGCTTCGACTATTTATACGACTTAAAAATAAGAGTACCCTACTACTAGTCTATAAACTAACTAAAATACTTGTTTAGAAGACTTGAGAGTAGATTAGGAGATCGAAGCTCAATTTATTGAGGTAATATGATTTAACAGATGGGAAAAGAAAGAAATGCTTAGAATTCTGTCTGGATTGTTGGAGGATTAAGAAGTGGAAGATGTATTGAATGTAAAAGATGAAGAATTCGAACCAATTTTTTCTGATATAGTATATAGATATTTATCAAAGACAAATTTTCCAAAGTTTATTGTAGGAACTGGTTTATCAATGGGGTTAGGTGTTTCTGGAATGTCCGGATTGGCGCATGAATTGGGGGAAAGATTTAATAGTGATGAATACAGTTCATATTTACAAACTTGGAAACAATATGAGGGATTGGTTAGTGATAAAGATTTGGAGTATGCATTACTTAATATTAGACCAGAAGAAGAAGGATTTGTAGAGAGTATTCGTGAAATTACAGCTGAATTTATCTTAGATTCAGACTATAAAGCAAGAAAGAATATTTTATCTAATCATTCAGGGTTTGAAAATTTAATAGGTTTTTTATCAAGAACAGTAAGTGTAAATGACAAAGTTATTGATATAATGACACCTAATTATGATTTAATTATTGAGTTGATAGTAGATAAACTAAAATTAGAATCTACTTTAGGTTTCTATGGTTCTCTGTATCAGAATTTTAACCAAGATAGGTTGAAAAACCCTCAAAGCTATTTTTCTAAAGATGAAACCATAGTTCGGTTATTTAAACCACATGGTTCTATAAATTGGATTAAACAAGGAAGTAATGTTATCCAAACTAATGATTATAGCTATTTAAAAAAAGAGAGTAAAAACATTGAAATCATTACTCCTGGGAGTATGAAGTATCAGAGGGGATTAACACATGAACTTTTTAGAATCCATCGAGAGATTTTTAATGAACTAATCACAGACAATAAAAACAAATTTTCAATTTTTATCTATGGTTACGGTTTTAATGACCAACATTTTGATACCGTTTTTGAAAATACTACAAAGGATGTTATAGTGTTAACAATGAGCATAAAAAAAGAGATTGTCGACAAAGCTCTGAACAATCGTAATTGGACATTGTTTTACAAACATATTAATCAGGAAAAACCTGGACAGGATTCGTATATGGTTTATAACCAAAAACTATATAAGATAGATAGAGATTTGTGGGATATAAATGAGTTTTCAAAAATTTTTATAGGATAAGGAATTATATATGGCTAAGATTCAAGATTGTTTAACGACTACAATTGGTACTGTTCAAATTGTAGATACAAAAAAAATAACGGTAAGTGTTGAGGAAGAAGGAATCCTCAATCATTTAAAAATTAATGATTTACTTATTTTATCTGGTAATAATGATAACGAGAAATTAATTGGCATGGTCACGAAAGTTAGTAAGAAAAGGATAGATTTTGACGAAGAAAATGATGAGAGTATCGATTATTCATATAATTTTTGTAATGTGACATTGGTCGGTACTTTTTATGTAAAACTGTCTCCTGAAAAAGAGAATATATTCAGACGGGCTGTAAGTACTTATCCTGAAATAAATAGCCCTGTATATTTAGCTGATAGTGATGCTCTTTCCATAATAATGAATTCATTGGATAGTGATATTGATAATGAAGGTTTAGTCATTGGAAAATATGCTAGTAATAAAACTGTTAAAGCTATATTAGATGGAAACAAGTTTTTCCAACGTCATGCTTCTATAGTTGGAAGTACTGGTAGTGGAAAATCTTTTACAGTTGCGAATATTTTAGAAAAGACGAATGAACTAGCGTATTCAAATATAATAGTTTTTGATTTACATGGCGAATACAATGAACTCTCTTATGCAAAACAAATAAAAATCAACAGCAATGATGGATTACATATCCCTCTTTGGTTTTTCAATTATGAAGAAATCCATTCGCTTTTCATTGAATCTGCTGAAGGCACTTCATCAAATCAGAGAGCCATTGTTATTAAATATATTCTAGAAAAAAAGAAAGAATACATTGCGACCAATAAAAAGTCTTTGTCTCCTGAACTTATTACTGCAGATACACCAATTCCATTTTCTGCAGTCGGGCTAAAAGAATTTCTTGAAAGCGAAAATATTAAGGAAGACGAAACTGGGGAAGTGTATAAATCAGGAGACAAAAAGGGACAAAGCAAAACTAAACAAGGGCAATTCTATGGAAAACTGACAAATCTTATTACAAGATTACAGACAAAAATAGATGATAAAAAATATAGTTTTATTTTTAATGAAAAGTCCACAAGTAAGTCAGATTATCTGAACTATTTTATATCAGAAATTATGGGTGATACTGAAAAAATAAAAGTTATTGACCTATCCGAAGTTCCATCTGATATACTTTCCATTGTAATTGGGATTGTTACGAGGCTAGTGTATGATGTTCAATTTTGGATGACTCCTCAGACTAATGAAACAAGACACCCTTTAGCGTTTATTTGCGATGAGGCTCATCTTTATATGCCAAGGGATACTTCAAAAATGAAAGCTGTCGAAAATAAATCACTTGAAATTTTTGAGAAAATAGCTAAAGAAGGAAGAAAGTATGGTGTTTCTTTAGTTATAGTTTCTCAGAGACCAGCTGAATTGAACTCAACAATAATTTCACAATGCAATAATATCATTAGTTTGAAAATCACAAATGATAGGGATAAGTCAGCAGTCTCTACTATGCTAACAGATTCTTTAGTTGGCTTAGTAGATGTATTACCTAATTTAGATGTTGGTGAATGTATTGTTATTGGTGATTCGATTAAGCTACCCACAAAAATCGTTTTAGATAAACCGAAGGAAGAACCTAAGAGCTCGACTATTGATTTTTGGGATAGATGGTATGACAAGAAAAATACTGTTTTTGATATCGATTCTGCCATTAATAATTTGATACAACAATCAAGATAATTTTGGCATCTTTTTGGTAGCCAAAGGGACAAAATATATTATTTTTTCAAAGAGAATATAAAAAAGATGTTGATTTATCAACATTATCCTTCATTTAAACCTTAATCTCGGAATTATGAGCAAAGCGTTTCTCGTGAAACCTATTTCTTATAAAAAACTTCTCCACATAAAATAATTTGTGGAGTTTTTTCTATAATTAGTAGTTTAACCTGACCTTCAAATAGGAGTATACTAATAATGTAATCGTTATCAAACCTAAAAATTCGATGAAATCAGTTTTTAGGAATAAAAAGGGAGGAAATTATGAAAAAGTTTTCAAAGACCTTGAGAGATAACTGGATTTTTCTCTTGATGGTTTTACCAGGGGCACTCTGGTTGATTCTATTCTTTTACATTCCAGTATTTGGGAATGTGGTCGCCTTTAAAGACTACCATATGACCAGTAATGGTTTCATAGATAGTATTGTGAATAGTAAATGGGTCGGGTTAGATAATTTCAGATTCTTGTTTAGTTCAAAAGATGCCTTTATCATCACTCGAAATACTGTCCTCTACAATCTCGGTTTTATCTTTATCGGTTTGATTGTATCAGTAGGGATTGCCATCATCCTCAGCGAGCTTCGCTCTAAGAGAATGGTTAAGATTTTCCAAACGTCTATGTTGTTCCCTTACTTCCTGTCATGGGTTATCATCAGTTTCTTTACAGATGCCTTCCTAAACATTGACAAAGGGGTCTTCAACCATTTCCTAACATCCATTGGCATGAAGGAAGTCAACTTCTATGCTGACTTAGGCATTTGGCCATATCTTCTCCTTTTCCTAGGTATTTGGAAAGGCTTTGGATATAGCAGTGTCATGTACTATGCGACAATCATGGGAATCGACCCAACCTACTACGAAGCAGCAACAGTGGACGGGGCTAGCAAGTGGCAACGCATTCGCAACGTAACCATTCCTCAGTTGACTCCACTTGTGACAGTTTTGACAATTCTTGCAGTCGGAAATATCTTCCGTGCAGACTTTGGTCTCTTCTATCAAATCCCGCACAATGCTGGTCAGCTTTACAATGTAACCAACGTTTTGGACGTATATGTCTTTAATGGTTTGACTCAGACAGCAGATATCGGTATGGCTTCAGCAGCCGGTCTTTACCAATCCGTTGTCGGTTTGATTCTGGTTATCCTATCAAACTTGCTTGCAAGACGAGTCGATCCAAACTCAGCTTTGTTCTAGAAAGGAGGAGAATATGGCAGAAAAGAAAATTAAAAAAGAAAAAATCGATAATGTCGGCATTCACTCCTTCAGTAAGAAAGCAGATATCTTCTTTAGTATTATCTCTGGTTTGATCGCTCTTTCTTGTATCTTGCCCTTTATCTTCGTTATCATCATTTCGGTGACAGACGAAAAGAGCATCCTCCAGTATGGATATAGCTTTTTCCCTTCGAAATTTGGTGTAGATGGATTCCAGTTCCTAGCTCAGTTTAAAGATAAGATCCTCCAAGCGCTCTTTATCTCAGTTTTTGTAACTGTAGTAGGAACAGTGACCAACGTCTTCATTACAACCACTTATGCCTACGCCATCTCACGGACAACCTTTAAGTACCGCAGATTCTTTACGATCTTCGCTCTTCTTAGTATGTTGTTCAATGCTGGTTTGGTACCAGGCTATATCGTGGTCACTCGCCTGCTTCAACTTGGTGATACCGTTTGGGCCTTGATTGTTCCAATGCTTCTCTCACCATTCAACATCATCTTGATGCGTTCCTTCTTCAAGAAGACCATTCCAGAAGCTATTCTTGAATCTGCTCGTATCGATGGTGCCAGCGAAGCCCGGATCTTCTTCCAGATCTGTTTACCATTGTCACTTCCAGGTATCGCAACCATCACGCTTTTGACAGCTCTTGGTTTCTGGAACGACTGGTTCAACGCACTTCTTTACATCAAGAGTGACAACTTGTATCCATTGCAATATTTGCTCATGCAAATCCAACAAAATATGGACTACATTGCAAAAGCAGTCGGTCTATCTGGTCAACTGGGAGTCGCTCTTCCAAAGGAAACAGGTCGTATGGCCATGGTTGTTGTTGCAACCCTTCCAATCGCGATTCTGTATCCATTCTTCCAACGCTACTTTGTTAAAGGTTTGACAATCGGTGGTGTGAAAGAATAGCACTTGCTGAGAAACACCGTTTCTCCCTTCCCAACTTCATCTTAGTGATTGAAGTAAAAATCATTAAATCGTTTATAAGTTTAAAAACAAAAAAAGGAGTTTTTATCATGAAAAACTGGAAAAAATATGCTTTTGCATCTGCTAGCGTAGTCGCTTTGGCTGCTGGTCTTGCTGCTTGTGGAAACCTTACAGGTAACAACAAAAAAGCTGCAGATACTACTTCAGGTGAAAAACCTGTAATCAAAATGTACCAAATCGGTGACAAACCAGACAACTTGGATGAATTGCTAGAAAATGCAAACAAAATCATCGAAGAAAAAGTCGGTGCTAAATTGGATATCCAATACCTCGGATGGGGTGACTATGATAAGAAAATGTCAGTTATCACATCATCTGGCGAAAACTATGATATCGCATTTGCATCTAACTATGTCGTAAATGCTCAAAAAGGTGCTTATGCTGACTTGACTGATTTGTACAAGAAAGAAGGAGCAGAGCTTTACAAAGCACTTGACCCAGCTTACATCAAAGGGAACACTGTAAACGGTAAAATCTATGCAGTACCAGTTGCAGCTAACGTTGCGTCATCTCAAAACTTTGCCTTCAACGGAACTCTTCTTGAAAAATATGGTATCGACATTTCAGGTGTCACTTCATACGAAACACTTGAACCAGTCTTGAAACAAATCAAAGAAAAAGCTCCAGATGTAGTGCCATTTGCGGTTACGAAGAACTTTATCCCATCTGATAACTTTGACTACCCAGTACCAAACGGACTTCCATTTGTTATCGACCTTGAAGGAGACACTACTAAGATCGTAAACCGTTACGAAGTACCTCGTTTCAAAGAACACTTGAAGACTCTTCACAAATTCTATGAAGCTGGATACATTCCAAAAGACGTAGCAACAAGCGACACTTCATTTGACCTTCAACAAGATACTTGGTTCGTTCGTGAAGAAACAGTAGGACCAGCTGACTACGGTAACAGCTTGCTTTCACGTGTTGCTAACAAAGACATCCAAATCAAACCAATCACTAACTTTATCAAGAAAAACCAAACAACACAAGTTGCCAACTTTGTTATCTCAAACAACTCTAAGAACAAAGAAAAATCAATGGAAGTGTTGAACCTTTTGAACACTAACCCAGAACTCTTGAACGGTCTTGTTTACGGTCCAGAAGGCAAGAACTGGGAAAAAGTTGAAGGTAAAGAAAACCGTGTACGCGTTCTTGATGGCTATAAAGGAAATACTCACATGTCAGGTTGGAACACAGGTAACAACTGGATCCTTTACATCAACGAAAACGTTACAGACCAACAAATCGAAGATTCTAAGAAACAATTGGCAGAAGCCAAAGAATCTCCAGCGCTTGGATTCATCTTTAACACTGACAGTGTCAAATCTGAAATTTCAGCAATTTCTAACACAATGCAACAATTCGATACAGCTATCAACACTGGTACTGTAGACCCAGATAAAGCTATTCCAGAATTGATGGAAAAATTGAAATCCGAAGGTGCCTACGAAAAAGTATTGAACGAAATGCAAAAACAATACGATGAATTCTTGAAAAACAAAAAATCATAAGCTCGATTGATTTCGTGTATTCATTCCTAATTCCTAAAAATGTGATCACTGCCTTCTCTAGTTCTCTAGGGGAGGTAGTGATTTTTAGGATGCAAAAATAAAAACAGTGGTTCTGAGGGTTTAGGCGATGTGATACACATACATCTATAGGGGATTTATTATGAAAAAATATCGTCTTCTTTTCAAAATGAGTGCTGTCTTCTCTTACCTATTTTTCGTATTTGGCCTTTCTCAGCTGACGCTTATTATCCAAAACTATTGGCAATTTTCTTCTCAGGTAGGAAATTTTTTCTGGATTCGAAATATCTTGAGTTTGCTATTTAGCGGAGTCATGATTTGGATTCTGGTTAAGACAGGTCATGACTATCTCTTTCGAATTCCAAGAAAAAAATGGTTCTGGTATTCAATCCTGGCAGTCCTAGTAGCGGTAGTTCATATATCTTTTAATATTCAGATAGCTAAACATGTTCAGTCAACTGCTGAAGGTTGGGCCGTATTGATTGGTTATAGTGAACCCAATTTTGCTGAGCTAGGTATCTATATAACTCTGTTCTTTCTAGTGCCACTGATGGAAGAGTTGCTCTATAGAGGATTACTTCAACACGCCTTTTTTAAACATTCGCGATTTGGTCTTGATTTGCTCCTTCCTTCTATTTTATTTGCTCTCCCTCATTTTTCAAGCCTGCCTAGTCTGTTAGATATCTTTGTTTTTACAACATTTGGAATCATCTTTGCTGGTTTGACTCGCTATACCAAGAGCATTTATCCTTCCTATGCGGTGCATGTGATTAATAATATTGTAGCGACCCTACCATTTCTGCTGACTTTTTTACATAGGGTGTTTGGGTAAAATACTGGCTGGAGAGTTAGGAATTATAGTTTTTCAATTTAAGGAGGAAAATAAGAATGACACCATTAAAATGGTTTGCTGGAGGAAGCGAAAGACGTTGTGAAGCCATGACTATCATTGATCATCTACTGGAAGATATAAAGGATACGCCTCAACTTGCTCCTTTGAAAAATCAGTTAGTTCGTTATAAAAAACGATTAAAGGACGATGGAACCTCTACTCCATTTATTCTGAGCCAAATGAATGTTGACATCTCACGTGTATTGATTGACAACAAGCTGTGTTTGTCAGAAAGTCAAGCTGAGCAGATAAAGAAATTGAGAGAATTATCTGCGATTCGCTATGGTTACTGATAAAGTGCAGGGGTAGGACTCTTTCTATAATTTCCGGTCAAATAAATTGCATTCGTTTTCCCAAGTGGGTATACTAGTATAGTTGAATGAAAAATTCTGAAAATTTAAGAATAGAAAAGAGAACAAATCTTATGGCAAAAGATATTCGTGTCTTACTTTACTACCTCTATACTCCAATTGAAAACGCAGAGCAATTTTCGGCAGACCACTTGGCTTTCTGTAAATCAATCGGTCTCAAAGGCCGTATCCTAGTCGCTGACGAGGGAATCAACGGAACCGTTTCAGGTGACTACGAAACAACTCAAAAATACATGGACTACGTTCACAGCCTCCCAGGCATGGAAGACCTCTGGTTCAAGATTGACGAAGAAAGTGAACAAGCCTTCAAGAAGATGTTTGTTCGCTACAAGAAAGAAATTGTCCACCTTGGTTTGGAAGACAACGATTTTGACAACGACATCAACCCACTTGAAACAACAGGTGCTTACTTGTCTCCAAAAGAGTTCAAAGAAGCCCTTCTTGACGAAGATACAGTGGTTCTTGACACACGTAACGATTATGAGTACGACCTAGGACATTTCCGCGGGGCTATCCGCCCAGACATCCGCAACTTCCGTGAGTTGCCACAATGGGTTCGTGACAACAAGGAAAAATTCATGGACAAGCGTGTTGTGGTTTACTGTACAGGTGGCGTTCGCTGTGAGAAATTCTCAGGCTGGATGGTCCGTGAAGGTTACAAAGATGTTGGCCAATTGCACGGAGGAATCGCAACTTACGGTAAAGACCCAGAAGTTCAAGGTGAACTTTGGGATGGGAAAATGTACGTCTTTGACGAGCGTATCGCAGTCGATGTCAACCATGTCAACCCAACCATCGTAGGGAAAGACTGGTTTGATGGAACACCATGTGAACGCTATGTCAACTGTGGAAATCCCTTCTGTAACCGTCGTATCCTAACATCAGAAGAAAATGAAGACAAGTACCTTCGTGGATGCTCACACGAGTGCCGTGTTCACCCACGTAACCGCTATGTTTCAGAAAATGAATTGACACAAGCAGAAGTGGTGGAGCGCCTAGCAGCTATCGGTGAAAGCTTGGATCAAGTCGCTACTGTATAACATCAAACAGCTCCTCAGGGGCTGTTTTTCTATGCTTTTTATCTAAAAATCTAAAATTTGTTTCTGTATCTTTCAGGAAAATAGGGTATACTGTATGTAAACAATTTCAAAGGAGGTCGGTTATGGCGAAAACATTTTTTATCCCAAATAAAGAAAGCATTCTAGGACAACAGGAGGTCTTGACTGCCAAGTCCATCTTAGCCTTGGTAGAGGGCTTGGAGTCGCATAGTTATGATGCGGTCTATCTCCGTCAGCCCCTCAATCGTCTCGAGTATATCGAGTGTGGGATTGTAGGTCAGTCGCAATTTCTCTTCAAGGTGAACTATGCGGATAGTCGAAAAGGCTATCAAGTGGTGATTCCAGACTTCCTTACTAGAGCGGACTGGGAGATTGTAGAAGCTCTCCTCCAAGCCCTATCAAACAAGTTGGGTGAGGCAGTAGTAGGGCTAGAAGGGTTTGACTTTGAAGATTATTTCCGAGAAACGGTCAAGCATTATCTATCTGACAAAGCGGCTCGTCTAGTCTATTGCCAAGGGCTCTTGACCCCTATCTATCTCAACAAGGAATACCTCGAGAGCTTTTTGGCTGAGGACGGATTGGCACGTTTTGAAGAGCTGGTCAAGAAGGTTCAAGGCTCTGATGCCTACCTTGCCAGTGTGAAATTTTACCCAGACGCCCAAGGTAAGGTGCACGGTATCTACCACCTAGCTCAGGGAGTCAAAACGATTTTGCCAAAGGAACCCTTTGTACCAGCTCCTTATACCGAGCAGCTGGCAGGCAAGGAGCTTGTTTGGGAGATTGACCTAGTGACGATTTCTGGTGATGGTTCAAAAGCCAAAGACTATGAAGCCATCGCTCGCTTGGACTATGCAAGATTCCTAGAGTCACTACCAACAGCATTTTACCACCAACTAGACGCCAATCAACTAGAAGTACAACCCATCCTAGGAAAAGCCTTTGAGGAATTGGCAAGCATCGAGTAGACACGGTTCAAAAAAGAGTAAGCATAAAAATCCCTGTCATTGGTCAATGGCAGGGATTTTGGTTAAAAGAAGGTCAGGATGCGAAGGTAGTCTACTGTCAGCGCGAGCTCTGCAATGAAGAAGGGTAAGAGAATAGCGCCATCAAGTAAGACAGCTAGCAAGAAACGATAAAATGGGTCAAGGCTACTGGTCTTACTTGGCTTGCTAATCACAAAGAGATTTCCAAGGGCAAAGATGGCCATGCTTAGAAGAGTGAGGATGCCAGCAAATCGTAAGCCACCAAAGAGCGCAAAGAAACTTGCTAGAGCTGTTAGGACAAGCGGGATAGCAAAGAGTCGGCTGTAACGATCGCAAGCTTCTTGGAATGTGAAATCGCTCTCCTGGTCCAGCACACGTCGGACAGTAAAGCCTCCCAAAATAATAGAAAAGTAAAATAGAGCGCTAGCGACCAAGATGGAGAGTCCAGCAAAGAGATTTAAAGGAGGGAGCTGGTTAGGTAAACTATTGGCAATAGACGCCATATAGCCGTAGTAGAGGTGTTTGATATGATAGATACTAAAGAAAAGGTTAATTGAGGATAGCAAAGTGAGCAGGGCAAAGACACTGTAACGATGCTTTTGGTCCGTAGTCTTGCTGGTAGTTGGTTCTTGGATAGCATCCAGCAGCCAAGTCCAAAATAGTGCGATTTCTTCTTTTAATATGGCTGTTTTACGAGGGTCAATATCTGGGATATAGGGGCTTTCTAAAGCCTTGCTGAGGATACTTTTCTCTTTTGCAGGGTTTTCTTGCTTGTGTTCCTCTTCAGCTTTCCCCTCTCCCTCTTCCTCGGTTTGGGTTTCTTCAGTCATTTCGGGAGCTTCCTCCTCATGCTTTTCCGACTCTTTAGGTGAGACCGGAGTTTCTTGGCTTGCTTGTGGTTCGGTCTCCACAGATTCTGAAGTCTCTGGTTGGTCGGGCTGGATTTCCGATTTCGTCTGAGCTGATTTCTTCTCAAGATCGGCGCTTTCAAACCATTCTTGTGTCATGGTGGAACCTCCTTTTTAATGGTCGTTTTCTATCTTTAGATTAGCAGATGAAAGCGTTTTTGTCAATGGTTTCTAGGTGGAGCAGAGTATTCTTCTTCCTTGGTGAGGTAGATATCCTGGTTTGCTTTTATAATGAGTAGGTCCTTGACATCTGCTTTGTCTGTCTTGTATGGGTTGGCAAGTTCATTCTCTCTTTGTCGAGGGTGTTCTCTTTGTGCATTATGATAAATACCGCCATGCTTAGAAGACATATCTAGATTGATACGATCGAATTCTGTCTTAGAAAGAAAGAGTCTTAAGTGGTTATGAGAGTCTAGTTCAACCTTACCGTGAGCCTGAATATTTTCAGCATAGATGTGTCCCCCCTCCGTCTTAACCTGGCTATCTGTCAGTTCTGTTTTAAAGATATTGATGATATTGGGTGTTGTGAATTTGCTATTTTTAATACGACTTCCTTCAATTCGGAGGAGATATCCGTTTGTATTGAGGGTCGCATTTTCAAGGGTAGCATTAATGATAGTGGTCTGTCGACGATTGGCTGAGACGGTGATAGCTTGCAGCTTTCTTCCTTTAGGGAGGGAGAGAATGACTTCGTCAAAACGGTGAGAATAACTGCTGGCAATACGAAGTAGGCCTTCGATTCCTGAACCTAGAAAGCGATGTTGGGAGGCTTGTTTGTCAGTGACGCTCAGTGTTTTGTCACTCATGCCAGTAGTCAGATCATGACGACCAGACACCGAAGGATGATAGGTGATATGGATCTTGTCATCTACAGACTCTGTGATGGTTAGGCTATGCTCCTCAAGAGTCAAATCAAGCTTTTCCACTTCGCTTCCGAAGGTCACTTCTTCGATACGATTGTCATAGACGGGGTCTTTTGACATGGCAAGCAAACTTTGAATACCATTGGATTGGGCGCCTACAATGATCATGATAAAACCAAGGATTGTAGAAACCACACCAAAGATGAGAAATCCTTTTGTCAATTTACGCATGTCTGTCACCTCTCTTTCCTTTTTTAAGAATCCATTGTGCCAAGCGGACGATTAGGAGGCCAAAGAAACGAGCTACATAGGAGATACCCAGTAGAACAAGAGAAGAAGCACCGATAGAAAGCAAACCGGCCCCAAAA
This sequence comes from bacterium, assembly GCA_905221415.1. Classification (GTDB taxonomy): domain Bacteria; phylum Bacillota; class Bacilli; order Lactobacillales; family Streptococcaceae; genus Streptococcus. The sequence continues at coordinate 55,488 of CAJNDC010000004.1, read as the reverse complement.
ATCAAGATAAAGGCAGATTTGGCTTCGACTAGGACGCTAAAGCTCTCTACGATAAAGAGTCCACCTAGCAGGATACCCGTCACAGAGACGGTAAAGAAGGCTAAAATGACGGAGAAGGCTGCGATAATAATACCGATGATGGCCATGAGGATGCCGATCCCGACCGGAATTCCGATAGGAGCTACTAGCAGGGCCAGGAGGGCAATGTGTAGCAGTTGACGGTCATTCTTTTGAGCAGGGGCTTCATTGACTTTTTTATCGAGAAGATCAGAGAGGATATCATGGGCAGCTTCTTTTGGAGTTCCCAGACTGGCAATGAGTTCCTCTTCGCCCTCTGGACCTGCATCGTCAAATAGTTCCTTAAAGTAGTCCATAGCTTCGATGCGGTCAGCTTCAGGCAGTTTATGGAGATAGGTTTCTAACTGAGTCAGATAGTCAGTTCTTGTCATGGCGGATACTCCCTTCTATGATGCCGTTGACGGTGTCGGTATAGAGCGTCCACTCTTCCTTTAGAGTAACGAGCTGCTCTACGCCCCGATTGGTCAAGGAGTAGTATTTGCGCATACGCCCCTGAAACTCTCTAGAGTAGGTGGTCAGAAAGCCACTGGCTTCCAATTTTTTGAGAATGGGATAGAGCGTAGATTCTTTGATATTGGCGATGAGTTTAATGGTTTGGCTAATCTCATAACCATAAGAATCCCCCTGCTCCAGTACAGCCAAGATGAGAAACTCAATCAAGGCAGAGGATGTTGGGAAGTACATGGGGAAACCTCCTTTATATTATATAAAAATTTTATATATACTCTTTTCAAATATATTGTATCTCAATATGAAAGCCCTGTCAAGAAATATGTGTAAAAATTTTATATATAAAAAACTCCTAGTAAAAACTAGAAGTTTAGAGAATGTTGTCAGCCTTTATCTAAATTTTATCGTAGATTTCTTATACTTAATTTTCTTATCTAAAAGTTTTAATAAAGGGGTAACGTATTCAGGATTCGGAAACTTAGGACCGAAAATGACCTCCTCAATTTGAATTGAATTTTTTCGTTCTACATAAAGTTTACCCACCCCAGAAGTTTTGTCAATTTTGATTTCGTCATTACTTGGGTCTAGATTAGCATAGCGCAAGATACGCAGTTCATTCTCATATTTGTAATCGACAGATTTAAACAAGTAACGAATTTCTTCGATACATTCAGCAATAGCATTTTGATAGTTCTCCTCTTTGACTTTTGAACCGATATCTAGTTTTTCTTTTAAACTATTCAACAATTTTTCTAATCTATCTATTTCTGGCTTCTCAAATAGTTCAGTTTGTTCTAGTTTTAAATTTTTATGCTTAACATAGGCAATTCGGTATAAGTAATCGATATTGCTATTGGAATCATTACCTTGTTCTTCAGATTTTTTTTGCGTTTCTTTATCATTAATAGTATCAGTTGACTCTTTGTTCTCTGATTCATTTTGAGAGTTCTTTGAATAACTACTTAACTGCGATATAGTGGAATTCATCTTATTAATAGGAGACAGGGTTATGGTTTCTTTACGCCAGGAAACGTCATTGAATGATGTAAATCTTGAAAAATCATCTTCACGAAGTACTAGACAAACACCTTGGGCATCATCACCATACTGGGACCACATGGCCAAATCATCCGTTTTGTTTGTAAAACTCATTAAGAACCATGAGCTTGGTTCTAAGATATCTCGTCTATCTAATCCCAATATCTTTTCTATGACGATTCCTTCTTCAGGATCATTCATATAATTAGCATTATACAAACGAGTTTTCCCAGATACCGAAAAAGTACTTTTCTTCTTTTCATTCTCCTCTTGATCTAACATAATTTGGAGAGTGCTTCCCTTGGTGTAATGGCCGAATTTAAGTACCTGATTTTTATCTTCGTCTTTTAGTCCCAATTGATACTTAATTTTTTGGACAAGTTGATAAATTGATAGCAAGTTCCTTAGTTCACTCGAGTCTTCTTTATAACGCTCTGCCCATTTTTGTAAAATAGCATATTTAGTATTCTTTAAAAGACCTTCTTTTAAGACAAAATCGAATAGCCTGTACTCCTCATTGTCACAAACATTATCATTATTAAAAAAAAGAACATCAAAATTTTGTAACATAAATTTGGAAAATTGTTCATAGAGTTTTTTAATTATTTCTGTGGTTTGAAGACGTTCACTTAACTCCGTTTGATTATTAGGGAAACTTGCTAAAAACGTGCCATATATAAAAGCAATTTTTTCAGAATCCTGGAATTGTTGTTGCAAGGCTTGAAATTTCTCAACAGTAGTCTCAATCTTATTCAATTCAGTCTGCTTAGTTGATAAATTGAACAAAATCTTAGCATACTGCAAAGCTATATTATGTGAATCCTGAAATTGTTGTTGCAAGACTTGCAATTTCTCAACAGTAGTCTCAACCTCATTTAATTCAGTCTGCTCGATTGATAAATTGAACAAAATCTTAGCATACTGCAAAGCTATATCATGTGAATCCTGAAATTGTTGTTGCAAGACTTGCAATTTCTCAACAGTAGTCTCAATCTCATTTAATTCAGTCTGCTTGGTTGATAAATTGAACAAAATCTTAGCCAAAGCTTCTGCTATAACAGGCGAGTCCTGAAAGTTTAGATGCAACTTCTGTAATTTCTCAACAGTAGTCTCAATCTTATTCAATTCAGTCTGCTTAGTTGATAAATTGAACAAAATCTTAGCATACTGCAAAGCTATATTATGTGAATCCTGAAATTGTTGTTGCAAGACTTGCAATTTCTCAACAGTAGTCTCAACCTCATTTAATTCAGTCTGCTCGATTGATAAATTGAACAAAATCTTAGCATACTGCAAAGCTATATCATGTGAATCCTGAAATTGTTGTTGCAAGACTTGCAATTTCTCAGCAGTAGCCTCCCAATCCTTTAGTTCAGTCTGCTTGGTTGATAAATTGAACAAAATTCTAGCCAAAGCTTCTGCTATAACAGGCGAGTCCTGAAAGTTTAGATGCAACTTCTGTAATTTCTCAGCAGTAGTCTCCCGATCCTTCAACTCGGTCTGCTTGGTTGATAAATTGAACAAAATCTTAGCATACTGCAAAGCTATATCATGTGAATCCTGAAATTGTTGTTGCAAGACTTGCAATTTCTCAGCAGTAGCCTCCCGATCCTTTAGTTCAGTCTGCTTGGTTGATAAATTGAACAAAATTCTAGCCAAAGCTTCTGCTATAACAGGTGATTTCTGAAAGTTTAGATGCAACTTCTGTAATTTCTTAGCAGTAGCCTCCCAATCCTTTAGTTCAGTCTGCTTGGTTGATAAGTAAAACAAAGTCTTAGCATACCGCAAAGCAATCTCTTCTGATTCAGGATATTGTTCATAAATTATTCTTGCCTTTTCTGCTAGAGCTTCACAGGCAGTCTTATCTGTCTCCTTGGCTGATAAGTTAAGGAGCCTATCTAACTCTTCTAAACTTTCTTCCAAATTGTATTTCTGTTCATCCATTCTGTACACCTCACTTAAAATAGTAGCTATCTTATAAACTAATGTATTTTTCGTATGACAATTAGTTTTTATACATTTTATTATATCAAAAATGCCATCTTTCTGCTAACAGATGGATGGTGTTTTTTGTTGCTAGAAACGCCTAAAAAGCCAGACAGAGTCTAGCTTTTCATTGTTTGTATCTGAGAAGTATTTTAGAAAAATTAAAGGATCTTATCCGCCCGATCCACCATAAAGAGTGAGACGGTCATGATGATATCGATGACTAGAAGGGCAAGGACAGCTGGGATCCAAGATTGAAAAAGTTCAAAACTATAACCAAACAAGGTAGGTCCAAAAGCAGCTAAGATGTAGCCTCCTGTTTGCGCTAGTCCTGATAGCTGAGCGGTCTTTTCAGGAGAACTGGTTTTAAGAGAAAAACAAACCATGAGGTAGGGGAAGAGGGCACTGCAGGCCGTTCCAATCAAGAGATGGACGACTAACCAGTAGAGGAAATTATTGGTTGGATACAAGAGCATGGCAATTCCTGTCAGCCCAGCGATAGAGATAATTGCTAGCATGATTCGACGGTGACCATCTGATAGACGAGTCGTTAGACTTGGAACAGTCATTGAAAAAGGAATGCTGATCAGTGAGAAAATAGAAGCGAGGAGAGCCACATCATTATTAGAAAGGCCAGCACTAACAGCCATCGTTGGCAACCAGGTCATACTTGTATAAAAGAGCAAGGACTGAAGCCCGCCAAAGATAATGATAGCCCAGACATCTTTACTTTTTAGAATATTCTCTTTGACTTGCTTTTCTTTTTTGCTTTCTAGGTGGTGGTTGTGGCGATGATTTGGCAACCAGATTAGCAGAGTGACCAGACAGAGAGAGCTGAGAACGAGGATGAGGCCCTTCCAAGAACTAGCTTGGGTGATAGGGACAGAAAGATAAGAAGCGATGGCCGTTGAAACACCCATGGCAGTGACATAGAGGGTTGTTAGGAGACTGATCTTTTGAGGCTGATTTGCCTGGATCATACTTGGGAGGAGTACATTGAAAATAGCGATGCTCGCTCCGATGATCAGAGTTCCTAGATAGAGAAGGGGAAGATTGAAAATCCGAATGACAGAGCCAACAGTTAAGAGGAGGAGACAGTAAGTGAAGAGGTGTTCCAAACCGATTTTTTGTGCCAAGAGGCTCGCAAAAGCAGAGAAAAGAGCAAACATCAAGAGAGGGAGACTGGTTAAAATCCCAAGAGAACTAACCTCCACTCCTAATCCTTGAGCGATATCTCCTAAAATGGTTGGAAGAGCAGTGAAAGGAGAGCGTAAAACAGTCCCGATTAAGACAATTCCTAGAACAAAAAAGAGCGATTGTTTTTTCATAAAAACCTCGAATAGATGATTTTAATAACAGCTTATTTTAAGGTTTTTTCTATATAATGTCAAGTAATGACAGCTAAGAAAGTTCGATTGATTTAAGCGAGAATAGAGTGAAAGGAGATACATTTCTTTACTAGAATTTTCCTTGATTTGATATAAAAATAGGAAAGTGAGAAAATTTGTGATAAAATAGTGGAAGGAAATCTATATATTGGAGAAAAACGGTGCCTGAAAAGCAAAAAATCAGCGTCTTGATGTCGGTTTATGTAAAGGAAAGCCCGACGTTTTTGAGAGATGCTATCAAAAGTGTTCAAAATCAAACCTTGAAACCGAGTGAACTTGTTCTTGTTGAGGATGGGCCCCTCACGCCAGAGCTCTATCAGGTGCTAGATGAAGTGGAAGCTCAGTCAGACATTCCAGTGAAACGGTGCCCCTTAGAGCAAAATCAAGGTTTAGGCTTGGCTCTTCGATACGGTGTTTTACAGTGTCAGTATGACATTATTGCACGTATGGATACGGACGATTTAGCCGTTCCGGATCGTTTTGAGAAACAGCTTCAACTAATGGAGAAAGAAAATCTTGATCTCTTAGGTGGGCAGATTGCAGAGTTTATTGACAATCCAGATGAGATTGTGTCTTATCGACGTGTTCCAACTCAGCACGCAGACATTGTGGCTTATCAGAGAATGAGAAGTGCTTTTAACCATATGACAGTCATGTTCAAAAAGGACATGGTCCTCAAAGCGGGCAACTACGAAGACGGGCTTTACATGGAGGATGATCTCCTTTGGCTCAATATGATTACGGCAGGTGCCAAGACTGGCAACCTAGATCAAATCTTGTGTAAGGTTCGTGTAGGTGCAGGAATGTTTGAGCGTCGAGGTGGCTTGCGTTACCTTAAATTCTACCGTCAAGCTCGCCAACGGATGCTTGAGCGAGGGCAAATTTCTTACATGGAATATGCTAAAAGTATGTTCATTCAGGCAATTGTTGCACTTTGTCCAGGCTTTGTACGTCAGTTTATCTTTGTCAAACTTTTAAGAAAGAGCAAGTAAGACCTGATAGATTGAACGATTCGGGTTATCATAACAATAGTATCATCTGACTCTTTTAAGGGGGAGTAAATTCCTATGAATAAAAAACTAACAGATTACGTGATTGATCTGGTTGAAATTTTAAATAAACAGCAAAAACAAGTGTTTTGGGGGATATTCGATATTCTGAGTATGGTGGTTTCCATCATCGTGTCTTATATCTTGTTTTACGGCCTAATAAATCCTGCGCCTGTGGACTATGTGATCTACACTCTTTTAGCCTTCCTTCTCTATCAAATCATAATTGCATTTTGGGGGCTGAATGCTAGTATTAGTCGCTACAGTAAGATTACGGATTTTATGAAAATCTTTTTTGGAGTGACACTCAGTAGTGTTCTTTCTTATGGAATCTGCTATGCCTTTCTTCCATTATTTTCAATCCGTTTCATCGTGCTCTTCATTTTGTTGAGTACCTTCCTCATCTTGCTTCCTCGCATCACTTGGCAGTTGATTTATTCCAAACGTAAAAAGGGTAGTGGAGATGGGGAGCATCGTCGTACCTTCTTGATTGGTGCGGGAGATGGTGGTGCCCTCTTTATGAATAGCTACCAACATCCAACCAGTGAGCTTGAGATAGTGGGGATTTTGGACAATGATGAAAAGAAAAAAGGGCAAAAACTAGGTGGAATCCCAGTTCTAGGCTCTTATGACAATCTACCTGAATTGGCCAAACGTCACCAAATCGAGCGTGTTATCGTAGCAATCCCTTCGCTCGATCCATCAGAGTATGAACGTATCTTGCAGATGTGTAATAAATTAGGTGTCAAATGTTACAAGATGCCTAAAGTTGAGACAGTTGTTCAAGGATTACATCAATCAGGTAGTGGTTTTCAAAAAATTGATATCACAGACCTTTTGGGCCGTCAGGAAATTCGCCTTGACGAATCACGTCTGGGTGCAGAAATTACAGGTAAGACCATCTTGGTGACAGGAGCCGGTGGTTCGATTGGTTCGGAGATTTGTCGCCAGATTAGCCGCTTCAACCCAGAGCGTATCGTCTTGCTTGGACATGGTGAAAATTCAATCTACCTTATTTATCATGAGTTGATTCGTAAATTCCAAGGGATTGATTATGTTCCTGTCATTGCAGATATTCAGGATTATGATCGTCTTTTACAAGTGTTTGAACAGTATAAACCAGCAATCATCTACCATGCTGCAGCCCACAAACACGTTCCGATGATGGAGCGCAATCCAAAAGAAGCCTTCAAGAACAATATCCTCGGGACTTACAATGTTGCCAAGGCTGTTGATGAAGCCAAAGTACCTAAGATGGTCATGATTTCGACAGACAAGGCGGTCAATCCACCGAATGTTATGGGTGCGACTAAGCGCGTGGCAGAGTTGATTGTCACGGGCTTTAACCAACGTAGTAAATCAACCTACTGTGCAGTTCGTTTTGGGAATGTTCTCGGTAGTCGTGGTAGCGTGATTCCTGTCTTTGAACGTCAGATTGCTGAAGGTGGTCCTGTAACGGTGACAGACTTCCGTATGACACGTTACTTCATGACCATTCCAGAGGCTAGCCGTCTGGTCATCCATGCTGGTGCTTATGCTAAGGATGGAGAAGTCTTTATCCTTGATATGGGCAAACCCGTTAAGATCTACGACTTGGCTAAGAAAATGGTCCTTCTAAGCGGGCACACGGAAAGTGAAATTCCAATCGTTGAAGTCGGTATTCGCCCAGGCGAAAAACTTTACGAAGAACTCTTGGTTTCGACCGAATTGGTTGATAACCAAGTCATGGATAAGATTTTCGTTGGTAAGGTTAACGTCATGCCTCTAGAAGCCATTGATCAAAAGATTGAAGAGTTCCGTTCACTCAGCGGAGATGAGCTCAAAGAAGCGATTATTTCCTTTGCAAATGAGACAACCCACGTTGAGTAAGAGTGTCCAACCAATTAATTATAAATAGAAGGCCAAGGTTCTGTTTGTACAGGATCTTGGCCTTTTTACTCTGTAATTTCAAATCGTTGTATTATTTATAGTTGCTTAATGATATCATCAATGGTACGGGCAATCCAGTCAGGTTGATAGCTTAGTAAATCAGCCTCTTCTCCAAATCCCCAAGTAACAGCGAACTTTTTAATGCTAGTTTCTTGGGCTCCAATCATATCAAACTTGGTGTCCCCGATGATGAGGACTTGGTCTGCAGGGAGTCGATGCGTTTGCAAGGCATAACGGATGACATCAGCCTTGTGAGGTGTTTCAGGACTGGAACCATAAATGCCATCAAAGAAATGATGGATTCCCAGATTTTTAGTCATATCATTAGCAGTAGGAGTATTCTTTGTTGTAGTGATGTAGAGAGGGTAGTTTTGTGAAAGTTCTTGGAGTAATTCCGTTATTCGGGGGAAGAGTTGGGCTTCGTGGATCCCTTTTTTCTTGTAGTAAGAACGGTATATCTGCACAGCCTCTGAGATTTGTTCCTTGGGAAGGCATGTTGCAAAACTACTTTCAAGTGGCGGTCCCATAAAACCACGAATGGTTTTGGCATCAGGGATTGGAACTCCTAGCTCTTTAAAGGTATGGGTAAAGGCATTGTGGATTCCGATGGAACTGTCAACCAGGGTTCCGTCTAGATCAAAAAAGATTGCTGAGATAGAGGGCATAGTTTCTCCTAATAGATATAGATAAGCTTATTCTCCGAAGATTTCTTTTTGTAGGCGACGACCAGTAGGTGTGGCGGCGAGTCCACCCTCGGCCGTTTCACGAAAGGCAGTTGGGAGGCTTGATCCGACCTGATACATGGCATCGATGACTTCGTCAACAGGAATTTTAGACTCGATACCTGCCAAGGCCATATCAGCCGCGATAAAGGCAAAGCTAGCCCCCATGGCATTTCGTTTGACACAGGGAACTTCGACCAAACCAGCGACGGGGTCGCAGATGAGGCCCAGCATATTTTTAATGACAAAGGCGATGGCTTGGCTAGCCTGATAGGGGCTTCCACCTGCAGCCAAGGTCAAGGCTGCGGCACTCATGGCAGAGGCAGAGCCAACTTCGGCCTGACAGCCACCTTCAGCACCTGAGATAGAGGCATTGTTTGCGATGACTAGTCCAAAGGCACCAGCAGCAAAGAGGAAATCCAGCTGTTCTTCGTGACTAAGATCTAATTTTTGGATAGCAGCAGTTAGAACGGCTGGCAGACAGCCAGCACTTCCTGCGGTTGGAGTGGCACAGACCAAACCCATTTTCGCATTGTGTTCATTGACCGCGATGGCATTACGGGCTGCTGATAGGATGGTAAAGTCAGACAAGGCCTTGCCACTTTTGAGATGGCGATCTAGTTTGGCCGCATCTCCACCCGTAAGGCCACTACGGGATTTGTTTTCACTGAGACCGAGCTCGACAGAGGCTTTCATGACTTCTAGATTGCGTTCCATGAGGAGGAGAACTTCTGCACGTTCTCGACCGGTTAATTGATATTCTGTCGCAATCATTAGTTCTGCGACATTTCCTTGGAAGTCTAGATCCGCCTGCTCGACCAATTCTTTGATAGAATAAAACATGTTTCCTCCTACTTAAAGAAATTGACATTGTGGAGATGAGGGATTTTTCGAATTTCTTCAATCGCCTCTTCGCAACTTCGACTATCGACTTCGATAATCATAATGGCTTTTTCTCCAGCTTTTTCCCTAGTCACATTCATCTGAGCGATGTTGATATCGAAACGAGAGAGGGCTTCAGTAACATGGGCAATCATACCTGGAACATCCTGATGTACGATGATAATGGTTGGTGTGTTCATGTTGAGAGAGACAGCAAAGCCGTTAAGTTCCGTAACTTGGATATTTCCTCCACCGATGGAAATTCCTGTCACACTAATGGATTTGTGTTCATTCTTCACAGTAATTTTAGTGGTATTAGGGTGAGGAGCGTTGCTGTCTTTCTGAATGGTCCAGACAATCTTGATACCGCGTTTATGGGCAATCTCTAGGCTATTTGGAATGTCAGGATCGTCCGTATCCATACCTAATATACCAGCGACGAGAGCAAGGTCAGTTCCATGGCCACGGTAGGTCTTAGCAAATGAATTAAATAATTGGAATTCGACTTCTGTCGGCGTATCGTCAAAGATGGAGGAGACGATTTTTCCAATACGAACAGCTCCAGCTGTGTGGCTACTTGATGGGCCAATCATGACTGGTCCGATAATATCAAAGACAGATTGAAAACGAAGTGAGTGCATCTGTTTCCCCTTATAAAGATTCTTATAACTATTATATCAAAGAATGGACCTCTGCGCTTGTTTCCCTTATCAAAAGCTTAAAATGATTAAAGATAGTATAAAATAAGGTCTTTTGTGACAAAAACCTCCTTAAAACGGTAAATATAAAACATTTTTGTAATATTTCTACATATAACCGTTAAACAACGGTAACATTTAAAAGGTATCATAGATATATTCAATGGAAGGAGAATTTTTAGATATGTCATTAACAACTAAAAAAATCAAAACAACTATCGCAGGAGTAGCAGCTTTGCTTGCTTTCTTTGCCCCAGCTCTTGCCTCTGCGCAAGAAACTGTAACTTACACTGTTAAATCAGGTGATACTCTTTCAGAAATCGCTGAGAAGTACAACATGACTGCTGAAAAATTAGCAGCAAAAAACAATATCAAAGATATTCACCTTATCTATGTTGACCAAGTTTTGGTTATCGAAGGAACAGCTTCTACTACAGCTCCAGCAGCAACAACGGAAGAAACAGCTCCAGTGGCTACAGAAACAGTTGAAGAAGCTCCAGCTGCAACAACTACAACTTATGAAGCACCAGCAGCAGAAAGCAACACTGTAGCAACATCTACTGTAAGTGGTTCTGAAGCAGAAGCCAAAGAATGGATCGCTCAAAAAGAATCAGGTGGTAGCTACACAGCTACAAACGGCCAATACATCGGACGTTACCAATTGACAGATTCATACTTGAACGGTGACTACTCAGCTGAAAACCAAGAACGTGTAGCAGATGCCTACGTTGCAGGACGTTACGGTTCATGGACAGCTGCCAAGAACTTCTGGCTTAACAACGGTTGGTATTAAGAACTAGCTAACAGAAAAATATGTAAAAGTCGAGGAAATCCCTCGACTTTTTTATATTTCCTTTGGTTGATGATAGGTCTCTACTTCTTTTTTGAGATGAGATAGCATGGAGGTTTCATCGGTTAGTTCCAGAAGGGAGAAACCTTTTTGGATAAGTTTAGAATCATCCGTACAAATCCCAATACGGACATAGCAGATAGCAAGCCTATCGTAGCTTTTCTTGTTCTTGGCATCTTCTAGTAAAGTATAGCATATTTGTTTACACATATTTCTATCTTGATTGTATAAGTAAATGGTGGAGAGGTTGAGTAGGATTGCCATTCGCAAGTCATATAAATGTTGATAGTTTTTATAGACTTCTAAGCGTTGCAAGATTTTTCCAGTGATGAGATGGATATGTTCTATAGGAAAGGTAAAGAGAATGGTATTGAGAATTTTTAAGTCATTCTTGTACCAAGTGTCTTGCTTTTCTATCTTCTTCCATAGCTTCTTTACAGTATTGTTAACTTCGATTGACAGTTTTTTAGTCCCATTTTGGCGAATATAGATAACAATTTCTAGCATATCTCGTATCTCTTTGATGGGGAGGTCGTGGTGAGTTTTGAGGTAGTCTTGACATTTTTGAAATAGTTTTTCGAGTTCATTAGTCCCTAGGATTGAGCTCATATTGAGATAGGTTTGCATAATTTCTGTGCGTTGACTTGGTTGATAAAGTTGACAGATATATTCAAACTCTTCAAAACTCATATTGACTTGTCGGAGAAGAAACTCCATATTCTCATATTTAGGAGTTGTTTTCCCGCTTTCGATTTTTGATAGGCTGGTTCTTGAGAGAATATCCCCACAGACCTCCTCTTGAGTTAACCCTTTTGACTCACGGATTTCTTTATAAACATTTCCAAAATCGTATCGCATGATCTCCTCCTTATTTGTGAAAAAAGTTAACAAAAAATAGAAATTGATTAAAAATATTGTATCATAAAGACAGAAAAAGTAAAATAAAGATCTAAGATAATTTTGTGAAAAAGCAAACAAAAATCTTTGGCGTTAAGAAAAAGAGTTATAATATAGCTATAAAAAGATAGGAGAAACATTATGGATAAAAAAGTATTTCGCTTTTTGGTCTTTTTTGCATTCTTGGTCACCTTAGCTTCACAGTTTCCGTGGAATTGGCCAATATAATGCGCTAGTTATTTAATCAAGAGAGGAGGGAGCTTACGACATATAGAGACGTAATGTGCTATCATTAGCCAATTGGTGTTAGATTTGTATAGTGCTAGGAGGTGATATTTTTGAAAAGAAATAAAAATGACTATATAGTTGATTTTATTTTTGGTGTCGTTTTCATGGGATTGTTGTTGACGGGTTGTTATATTTCATTTTTTCAACCAGATATTTATAAGATTCAAATTATATTTTTGATACTGTTAACATTCCCTATTAGTTATGTTGTCATTAAATATTTTATAAGAAAGTAGGTTTGCAAAATGAAAAAATGTTCTCTGTTTCTTTTGACCATAATTTTTCTTAATATATTCTCTCCAACGGCTTTAGCTTTAGAATCTGCTATGAATAGCAAATCTAATTTGACAACGTCTGATTTTCAATCCAATCCGTCGTATGTTCGTGTTGTAGATTCACATAATCTAGCAATCACAAACGAAGATGGAACGGTGTCAAAAGTATATATTGATGACGAACACAATGTTTTTATTGATGGGGTCTTAGAACTAACCTCAGATGAATTTGATAGTATGGTTCAAGTAAGTAAAGATGAAGAGCAGTCAACTGAACAGCCTGTTATGGCGAGATCAGCTACTACTTGGTATTATCTTGATACACATACTTATAATATTGACTTTCAAAATAGAGGTCGTACAGTATTGCTAGGTGTTATTTCTGCTCTAATCCCTTATTTAACCCCTGCGATTGGTATTGGTTCAATATTAGATGCCTTATTAGGACAAGGAGCTCCGGGCATGTATGTAAAACTAAACAGATACTATCGAAAAGGGTATCAATTTTACAAATACTGTTACCATTTTTACTATGATGCAGCAATGAGATATAAGGTCGCTTATAGAGAAGAAATCAAACGAATGTGGTAATATATTACAATTTCTAGTTTTAAGAATAAAGATAATAGTTAAAATATTTTTCAAATCAAGGGAGTCAATATGGGACTCCCTTGTATTCTTCAAAAAATGTTATAATCAATCTTGTTTAAAGAACAGAACTTCGATGTTTACAAATGAATAATTCTATCTTTTTTTCTGAAAATACTGTATAATATGAAGCAAATATGAAAAAAATGGTGTAGCAACCGTAATGGCATGCGGTTTGCTTGCTACTACAAATGCTTTAGCAGTATGGGTTGATGGTGGTCAATGGAATTATGGAGTAGGTTGGACAGGAACTTTTGGATATTCTGATTATTTACATTCTACTCGATCTCATACAGCAACGGTCCGACATGGTAGTAGAATCTCTAAGGAGCGTGAAGCTCCCTAGGTTTGGGCTCAAGCTTCCCTCACAAAGATTCCGCCAACAGGATTAGAATATTTCTATGGATTTTAAGTGGAATTTTCCCTCTCCTATTAGGAGAGGGAGAACTTTATTGGAGGTATCTTTATGAAAAAAATCAGTAATTTCTGTATGTTACTCCTGCTTTTGTGTACCACTTTTTTTGTTTTTAATATAAACTACACACGAGAAGTGGTGCGGATTCGGGAAATGGGAAAGACTGTAGATTCTTTGGATTTGTATTTGAAAGATATTAATGAACCTGCAGTATCTGTTCTTCGATTTTTTGAGGATGTATCAAAGGAGTACAAAGTCTCCATTATCAAAACAGACAGTGGTGATGAGGTGGTCAAGTCTGGTGTTTTTGATAAAGATACCTTCCCCTACCAAGAGTTTGGGATTTCTTCTCTTGATTTTACCACAGATGGTGAGGGAGTTTACAGTAATAAAGAAATTTCCAATAAACTTGGTACGATTCCGACTTTTCTAAAAGCCAAGCCTATTCAGCTTATGACTTTTCAAACCTATATCAAGGATACATCTCGTAGTTTAAATGGTCGCTATACGATAACTTCTACACAAGAGATGGGCAAGGATAGGATTGTACAGAAATGGAGCGATTTTTTCAAGATAGACCAGGCTACCTTGCTAGAGCCGACCTATAAAAGTGCAGTGGAAGTCATAAATCGAGATTTGCTCTTATCTGCCATTGTTTTTGTCTTGGCTATTTTGCTTCTTGTCTTAGTAACAGTGTATCAGCCGATGATGGAAATGAAAAGAGTTGGGGTACAAAAATTACTTGGTTTTCAAGATAGGGCTGTTTTAGCTGATGTTGTAAAAGGCAACCTTTACCTCCTCCTAGGTGGAGCGCTTGTGATCAATCTAGGAGTGTTTTTCTTGCTTGATTACAAGCCAAAAGATTTGTTCCCTATGTTATGGTTGTCGCATTTTTTGCTTTTGCAACTTTATCTCTTTATCAGTTGGTTGACTTACCTCTTAATCCAAAAAATGACAATCAGCTCTCTGCTGAAAAGTTTTTCATCTTTCAAATTTGGTCTACTCTTTAATTATTTGATGAAAATTGGAACTACTATTTTACTGACAGTCTTGCTAGTTGGGGTAGGAAAAAGTTTGGAGCAAGAAAACAAAGAGTTGGATTACCAGAAACAGTGGATCAGTCAAGGAAATTATCTGACCTTGGAAACTTTCCAACTCAATGATAACCTGTGGCAAGAGCAGTTGGCAGGCTCAGGGCAGGCAGTAGATTATTTCTATCGATTTTATCAGGATTTGGTAGAAAAAACGCAGGCGGGCTATGTGCAAACTAGCAACCTGCCTATAAAAAATTTTGCCACTGCAGAACAAGTGCAGCGGTATCAACTGGCTGATATGCTAACTGTTTACTATGCCAATCGTCATTTTTTAGAAAGTCAGGGATTCAAGTTACCAGATACCGGCGCAAAAAAAGTTATTTTGATGCCAGCAAGTACGAAAGGTGAAGAAGATAAAAATCAGCTCTTGGGGAAATTAATTGCCTATCTTTCGATGAAGTATGAAGAGCAGCAAAAACGAACGATAGAGGAGATGGATGTCGAGATTGCCTATTATGAATGAGATTGGTCGTTCTTTCCATATAGTGATAAGCGAAAGGGAAATCTCTACAATCCAATTATTAGCTTGGTCAATGATTCTGATATGATGTGGGATGAAAAAGCTCGCCTGTCAACAACAGGTTTAAATAACCCGATTAAAATCGAAAATACGGCTCAACACCAAAAAGAGGTGACAGCGTTAGTTGAGAAATTATCAGATGGGAATTATTTAAAATTTTCATCTATTCAAGCCATTCAACAAGAGAAAGTAGATTCTTATCGAGATGCTGTTCGGAATTTCAACATACTCTTTGCTTTGGTTGGCCTTCTTAGTATGATGATTTCCTACTTCTTACTAGCAACAACTTTCTTATTGAAGCGAACAGATATTATTACCAAGAAGTTCATGGGTTGGAAATTGATAGATCGGTATCGTTCTTTCTTGAGGATTCTCTTGTTGGTATATAGCTTCCCTTTTATAGTCCTGCTATTCTTTACACAGGCACTGTTCCCGCTCTTGCTTTTCGCAGGATTTACAGGCTTAGATATTCTGTTTGTACTTTTCTTGGGCTCTAAGATGGAAAAACGAAATGTAGTGCAGTTATTGAAAGGGGATCACTTATGATAAAGTTGGAAAATGTTACGAAAACCATTGGGGAAAAAGTTATTTTGGAGAACTTATCTCTAAAAATTAACCAAGGAGATTTAGTTGCCATTGTTGGAAAAAGTGGCAGTGGCAAGTCAACCTTGTTAAATCTCTTGGGTTTGATAGATGGCGATTACAGTGGACATTATGAAATTTTCGGTCAGCAAAATGTACCTGTCAATTCTGTTAAGTCGCAAGCGATTATCCGCGAACATATCTCCTATCTGTTTCAAAACTTTGCTCTGATTGATAATGAAACGGTAGAGTATAATCTCATGCTCGCTCTAAAGTATGTAAAATTATCCAAGAAGGACAAAGTCAAAAAGATAGAAGAAATTTTAGAGAGAGTGGGGTTGCCATCAATTCTACATCAAAAGGTTTCAGAGTTATCTGGAGGAGAACAGCAGCGAATCGCAGTTGCTAGAGCCATTTTAAAACCCAGCCAGCTCCTTTTAGCAGATGAACCAACCGGTTCTCTAGATTCTGAAAATCGAGATTTGGTTTTGAACTTTCTCTTAGATATGAACAAGGAAGGTAAAACGGTCATTATCGTTACCCACGATGCCTATGTGGCTCAACAATGCCATCGAGTTATTGAATTGTGAAAGAGAATGTGGAGAGTTCGTTGATCTCTTCATCTTACTTGTAATTGGACAATTGTATTTTTAAAAAAAATTAAATAGTATAAATAAGCTTATTATATGTAAAAATATATCATGTAATAAGCTTTTTCTTGATTAAAATGAAATAAAATACAGTTTTCTATTGACAAACGAGGATGAGAAGAGTATTATTTATACAATAATAAAGTATAAAAATAAAAGGAGGCTTTTCTATGAATAAAGTGAAGAAGGTGTTGATGACGATGTTTGGTTTGCTTATGCTTCCCTTATTATTTGCTTGTAGTAACACTCAATCCCAAGGTGTTGAAGCCATTAAGGCTAAAGGAAAATTGGTGGTGGCCCTAAATCCAGAGTTTGCTCCATTTGAATACCAGAAATTGGTCGATGGGAAAAATCAGATTGTAGGTTCAGATGTTGAGCTCGCCAAAGCCATCGCAAAGGAACTAGGTGTAGAAGTGGAATTCTCTCCAATGAGTTTTGACAATGTACTGGCTAGTCTTGATTCAGGCAAGGCCGATCTTGCCATATCAGGTGTTTCTAAAACGGAGGAGAGAAGTCAAGTTTACGATTTTTCAATTCCCTACTACACTTCGAAAAATAAGGTTATCGTAAGAAAATCTGAATTAACGAATTATCAATCAGTGAAGGATTTGGCTCAGAAAAAGGTTGGAGCGCAGAAAGGTTCTATCCAGGAAACTCTGGCCAAAGAAACCTTGCAGAATGCTTCTCTCGTTTCACTTCCTAAAAATGGAAATTTGATAACAGATTTGAAATCAGGGCAACTAGATGCGGTTATCTTTGAGGAACCAGTGGCGAAAGGATTTGTAGAGAATAATCCAGACCTAGCCATCGCTGAGTTTGATTTTGACAATGACAAAGAAGATTCCTACGCTGTTGCGATGAAAAAAGACAGTAAAGAATTAAAAGAGGCGGTTGACAAAACCATCCAGAAGTTGAAGGATTCTGGGGAGTTGGACAAATTGATTGACGATGCTTTTAAAGCCTCTATCGAAAAATAGAAAGAAGGAAGAGGAATGAGTAAGGAAAAAGTTATTTTAGCCTATTCAGGTGGATTGGATACATCAGTTGCTATTACATGGTTAAAAAAAGACTATGATGTGATCGCTGTTTGTATGGATGTGGGTGAAGGAAAAGATTTGGAGTTCATCCATGATAAAGCTCTCAAGGTTGGAGCTGTAGAGTCTTATGTCATTGATGTTAAGGAAGAATTTGCTAATGACTATGTTTTAGTGGCCCTTCAGGCACATGCCTACTATGAACAAAAGTATCCCTTGGTATCTGCTCTGAGTCGCCCTCTTATTTCAAAAAAACTCGTTGAAATAGCTCATCAAACGGGGGCAACCACAATTGCCCATGGTTGTACAGGTAAGGGAAACGACCAAGTTCGGTTTGAAGTCTCTATTGCGGCTTTGGATCCCAATTTAAAAGTAGTTGCGCCTGTTCGTGAGTGGAAATGGTCTCGTGAAGAAGAAATCCAATATGCAAAAGAAAACGGCGTCCCAGTTCCAGCTGACCTTGACAACCCTTACTCTGTCGATCAAAATTTATGGGGACGTGCAAATGAATGTGGTGTCTTGGAAAACCCTTGGAACCAAGCGCCAGAAGAAGCATTTGGAATCACATCTTCGCCAGAAGAGGCGCCAGACAGTCCAGAATTTATTGACATTGAGTTTAGTTGCGGGGTGCCTATCTCCCTTAATGGTGAGAAGATGAAGCTGGCTGAATTGATCCAAAAGCTAAATGAAATTGCAGGCAAACACGGTGTTGGTCGTATTGACCATGTGGAAAATCGCCTAGTCGGTATTAAGTCTAGAGAAATTTATGAGTGCCCAGGCGCTGTGACTTTATTGGCAGCTCATAAGGAGATTGAAGATTTGACTCTTGTGAGAGAAGTGGCTCATTTCAAACCCATTATCGAAAATGAGTTGTCCAATCTCATCTATAATGCCTTATGGTTTAGCCCAGCAACTCAGGCTTTGATTGCCTATATCAAGGAGACACAGAAAGTTGTCAATGGAACTGCAAAAGTTAAACTCTATAAGGGGAACGCTCAGGTAGTGGCTCGGAAATCTCCAAATTCTCTTTACGATGAAAATTTGGCGACTTATACTAGTGCAGATACTTTTGACCAAGATGCGGCTATTGGTTTTATCAAGCTTTGGGGGCTTCCGACTAAGGTTTATTCAGAAGTTCAGAAAAATGTTGAGTAGTGACGCGATAGAAAGGGACGACAGGATATGTCGAAAAATACAAAATTATGGGGTGGTCGATTTGAAGGCACTGTGGAAGATTGGGTAGAACAGTTCGGTGCGAGTATTTCCTTTGACCACCAGCTGGCAAAATTTGATTTGATGGGTTCCCTAGCTCATGTTCAAATGCTAGGACAGACTGGCATTTTGAGCTTGGAAGAGGCAGAGCAGATCCAAGATGGTCTGAAAGCTTTGTTGCGAGATTTAGAGGCAGGAGAGCTTCATTTTGATATTGCAAATGAAGATATTCATATGAATATGGAAGTGTTGCTGACAGAGAAAATCGGTCCTCTGGCTGGGAAACTACACACGGCTCGTTCTCGGAATGACCAAGTCGCAACGGATATGCACTTATATCTAAAGGAGTAGCTTGGCCATGTCTTGGATAAGTTGGCGAATCTGAACAGTGTTTTGCTGGATTTGGCTGAAAAACATGTGGAAACCATTATGCCAGGTTATACCCATTTGCAGCATGCCCAACCGATTAGTCTTGCCCACCATCTCATGGCTTATTACAATATGTTTCAAAGGGACAGCGAGCGCTTTGCATTTAACTTGAAACATACGGACCTATCTCCACTGGGTGCAGCTGCCTTAGCGGGGACAACTTTTCCAATCGATCGTCAATTATCGAGTGATTTACTGGGCTTCCAACAACCCTATACCAATTCCTTGGATGCTGTGAGTGACCGTGATTTTATCTTAGAATTTCTATCAAATGCCAGCATTTTGATGATGCATATGAGTCGTTTTTGTGAAGAAATCATCAATTGGTGCAGTTTTGAGTATCAGTACATTAGCTTGTCTGATAGCTTTTCAACAGGTTCGTCTATCATGCCCCAGAAGAAAAATCCTGATATGGCCGAATTGATTCGAGGGAAGACAGGACGGGTTTACGGGAACTTGCTTGGACTATTAACCGTCATGAAGTCTTTACCTCTAGCCTACAATAAAGATTTGCAAGAGGACAAGGAAGGCATGTTTGATACAGTAGAAACGATTTTGAATTCTCTGGATGTGTTGGCAGGTATGCTATCGAGCATGCAGGTTAATAAGGCCAAAATGCAGCAATCCACAGAGAATGATTTTTCGAATGCGACCGAACTGGCAGATTATTTGGCAGAAAAAGGCCTCCCCTTTAGAGAAGCGCATGAAATAGTAGGGAAATTGGTTCTAGACTCTATCAAGCATGGTAAAAATATCCAAGATTGGGATTTGGAGGAGTTGCAAGTCTACCATCCCTTGATTGAAGCGGATATCTATATCTACTTGCGTCCAGAAACTGCTGTTCAGAGACGGAATTCCTTAGGAGGAACCGGCTTTGAGCAAGTGAAATACCAGATAGAACAAGCGAAAAAAGAACTTAAAGGGGAAAATTGATTCGTTTGCAAAGTATGAAAGAGAGGCTGAGATGATTTATCAGCCTCTTTCTTGTCTTCTCCAACCAAGCATGTTATAATGAATACTGCTCAAGCGACCTTCAATCGTGAAGCACACACGACCTTCAATCGTGAAAAAACGAATAGATGGGAGACTTACCATGAGTGATAACTCTAAAACACGTGTTGTCGTGGGGATGAGTGGTGGTGTTGATTCGTCGGTGACGGCTCTTTTGCTCAAGGAGCAGGGCTACGATGTGATCGGCATCTTCATGAAGAACTGGGATGACACAGATGAAAACGGCGTCTGTACGGCGACCGAAGATTACAAGGATGTGGCTGCGGTGGCAGACCAGATCGGCATTCCTTACTACTCTGTCAATTTTGAAAAAGAGTACTGGGACCGCGTTTTTGAGTATTTCCTAGCGGAATACCGTGCAGGGCGCACGCCAAATCCAGATGTTATGTGTAACAAGGAAATCAAGTTCAAGGCCTTTTTGGACTATGCTATGACCTTGGGGGCAGACTATGTAGCGACTGGGCATTATGCTCGAGTGGCGCGTGATGAGGATGGCATCGTTCACATGCTTCGTGGCGTGGACAATGGCAAGGATCAGACCTATTTCCTCAGCCAACTTTCGCAAGAACAACTCCAAAAAACCATGTTCCCCTTGGGACATTTGGAAAAGCCTGAAGTTCGCAGACTAGCTGAAGAAGCAGGACTTGCGACTGCTAAGAAGAAAGATTCGACAGGGATTTGTTTTATCGGAGAAAAGAACTTTAAAAACTTTCTCAGCAACTACCTACCAGCCCAGCCTGGTCGTATGATGACTGTGGATGGTCGCGATATGGGCGAGCATGCAGGACTGATGTACTATACGATTGGTCAACGTGGCGGACTCGGTATCGGTGGGCAACACGGCGGTGACAATGCTCCCTGGTTCGTTGTCGGAAAAGACCTCAGCAAGAATATCCTCTATGTCGGTCAAGGATTCTACCATGATTCGCTCATGTCAACAAGCCTAGAGGCCAGTCAAGTTCACTTTACTCGTGACATGCCAGAGGAATTTACGCTCGAATGTACGGCTAAATTCCGCTACCGTCAGCCTGACTCTAAGGTGACAGTACATGTTAAAGGAGATAAGGCAGAAGTTATCTTTGCGGAACCGCAACGCGCGATCACACCAGGACAGGCAGTTGTCTTTTACGATGGTGAAGAGTGTCTAGGTGGCGGTTTGATTGACAATGCCTACCGCGATGGACAAGTTTGTCAGTACATTTAGATTGACAAATTTTCTCAATTTGCTACAATAATAAAAGCAATAGAAATGATGGTCAAAGCTCATGGATGTTGCAGGCTTTTTTGTCCTGCACTTCTTTGGAGTTTTGACTGTTTTTGTGTCGTCTAAGGGAAAGGATAAAAATGACTCAACAAGACTTTCGGACAAAAGTAGGGAATACGGTTTTTGGCGTTCGGGCGACAGCCTTGATTCTTCAAAATGGCAAGCTCCTAGTTACCAAAGATAAGGGTAAGTATTACACTATTGGCGGTGCGATTCAAGTCAATGAAAGCACGGAAGACGCGGTAGTCCGTGAAGTGAGAGAAGAACTGGGTATCAAATCTCAAGCTGGGCAGCTAGCTTTCGTGGTTGAAAATCGTTTTGAACAAGACGGTGTTTCCTATCACAACATCGAGTTTCATTATCTGGTAGACTTGCTTGAGGATGCCCCATTGACCATGCAGGAAGACGAAAAAATGCAGCCTTGTGAGTGGATTGACTTGGATGAACTCCAGAATATCCCGCTAGTTCCAGCCTTTTTGAAAACAGCTCTACCGGATTGGGACGGCCAACTAAGACACATTCATTTTGAGGAATAGGAGAGAAAATGACTTATAATTTTACGGAAGAATACGATATTATTGTAATCGGTGCGGGACATGCTGGGGTCGAGGCTTCTCTAGCAGCTAGCCGTATGGGCTGTAAGGTCTTGCTTGCGACCATCAACATTGAAATGCTGGCTTTTATGCCTTGTAACCCTTCTATCGGTGGTTCTGCCAAAGGGATTGTTGTGCGTGAGGTAGATGCCCTCGGTGGTGAAATGGCTAAAACCATTGACAAGACCTACATCCAGATGAAGATGCTCAACACTGGTAAGGGTCCAGCTGTCCGTGCCCTTCGTGCGCAGGCTGACAAAGAGCTTTACTCTAAGGAAATGCGCAAGACAGTTGAAAATCAAGAGAATCTCACCCTTCGTCAAACCATGATTGATGAGATTTTGGTGGAAGATGGTAAGGTTGTCGGTGTGCGTACAGCTACCCATCAAGAATATGCTGCTAAGGCTGTTATCGTGACGACAGGGACTGCCCTCCGTGGGGAAATCATCATTGGAGACCTCAAGTACTCATCAGGGCCTAACCACAGTCTGGCTTCGATTAACCTAGCTGACAATCTAAAGGAACTGGGCCTAGAAATCGGTCGTTTCAAGACAGGAACCCCTCCACGTGTCAAGGCTGCCTCTATCAACTACGATGTGACAGAGATTCAGCCAGGAGACGAAGCGCCAAATCACTTCTCCTACACTTCACGTGATGAGGATTATGTTAAGGATCAAGTGCCATGCTGGTTGACCTACACTAATGGTACCAGTCATGAGATTATCCAAAACAACCTCCACCGTGCGCCTATGTTTACAGGTGTAGTTAAGGGTGTGGGACCTCGTTACTGTCCGTCGATTGAGGACAAGATTGTTCGCTTTGCGGACAAGGAACGTCACCAACTCTTCCTTGAGCCAGAAGGGCGCAATACAGAGGAAGTCTATGTCCAGGGTCTTTCAACCAGTCTACCTGAGGATGTCCAACGTGATTTGGTTCATTCCATCAAAGGGTTGGAAAATGCTGAAATGATGCGTACTGGTTATGCCATTGAGTACGACATGGTCTTGCCTCACCAGTTGCGTGCGACACTTGAAACCAAGAAAATCTCAGGACTCTTTACTGCTGGTCAGACAAATGGAACGTCAGGTTACGAAGAAGCTGCTGGTCAAGGGATTATCGCGGGTATCAATGCGGCTCTGAAAATCCAAGGCAAGCCTGAGTTGATTTTGAAGCGCAGCGACGGTTATATTGGGGTGATGATTGATGACTTGGTGACCAAGGGAACCATTGAACCCTACCGTCTCTTGACCAGTCGTGCAGAATATCGTCTCATTCTCCGCCATGACAATGCCGATATGCGTTTGACAGAGATGGGACGCGAGATTGGCCTCGTTGATGATGAACGCTGGGCTCGCTTTGAAATCAAGAAAAATCAATTTGAAAATGAAATGAAGCGCCTAGACAGTATCAAACTCAAGCCAGTCAAAGAAACCAATGCTAAGGTTGAGGAAATGGGCTTCAAGCCGTTGACAGATGCGGTGACAGCCAAAGAATTCCTTCGCCGTCCAGAAGTTTCTTACAAAGATGTGGTAGCTTTCATAGGGCCAGCTGCCGAGGACTTGGATGACAAGATTATCGAATTGATTGAAACAGAAATCAAGTACGAAGGCTATATTTCCAAAGCTATGGACCAAGTTGCCAAGATGAAACGCATGGAAGAAAAACGCATTCCAGCCAACATTGACTGGGATGACATTGATTCTATCGCAACCGAAGCTCGCCAGAAGTTCAAACTCATCAATCCAGAAACCATCGGTCAAGCCAGCCGTATTTCGGGAGTAAATCCAGCAGATATTTCTATTTTGATGGTGTATCTTGAAGGTAAAAATCGTAGTATTTCTAAAAATCAAGAAAAGAAAGCATAGAGAAAAACAGCTCCGAAGACGGGGCTGTTTTGTTGACTTGTACTCAATGAAAATCAAAGAGCAAACTAGGAAGTTAGCCGAAGGCTGTACTTGAGTACGACAAGGCGAAGCTGACGTGGTTTGAATTTGATTTTCGAAGAGTATTATTCTTCATCTGGTGTGAGGATCATAGGGATGATAATCGGTTCACGTTCTGTATTTTCATAGAGGAAGGGGCGAATGGCGTTGACAATGGCGCCATTGACAGATTGGACGCTGGCGTCCTTGTTTTTCAGTGCGATACGAATAGCATTGAAGAGGATGCGCTGGCTTTGGCGAATCAAGTCGCCAGACTCTCTCATGTAGACAAAGCCTCGGCTGAGGATGTCTGGGCCAGACAGAATCATCTGCGATTTGAAGTCAACAGTTGCGACTGCTAGAACGACACCGTCTTCAGATAAATCACGACGGTCTTTGAGGACAGCAGCACCGATTTCACCGATACGATTTCCATCGACATAGATGTCTTGGGCATTGAAGTGACCTGCGATACGAGCTGAGTTAGCGGTAAGAGCAAGCACATCACCATTGCTCATGATAAAGATATTGTCCTTCTCGACACCCGTATCCACCGCTAGTCCAGCGTGGACTTTCTGCATGCGGTATTCACCATGGACAGGCATGAAGTATTTTGGCTTGATCAAGCGGAGCATGAGTTTTTGCTCTTGCTGGCCACCGTGCCCAGATGTATGGATATTGTTCACTTTACCGTGGATAACTTCGACACCAGCTTCAGAAATAGTGTTAATCAATTTGTTGACGCTAGTGGTGTTTCCTGGGATTGGGCTAGAAGAGAAGATAACAGTATCACCGGGTTGGAGTTGCACCTGACGGTGGGTTCCGTTAGCGATACGAGAGAGGGCTGCCATCGGCTCGCCCTGACTACCTGTACAGAGGATAAGAATCTCGCCCGCAGGATGGTCTTTGATTTCATTTGGCTCGATAAAAGTTCCCTTAGGAGCTTTGATGTAGCCAAGTTCGATACCATTGACAATGGCCTTTCCCATAGAACGACCAAAGACTGCAATCTTGCGTCCAGTCTTAACAGCGGCATCCGTTGCTTGCTGGAGACGGAAGATATTGGAGGCAAAGGATGCAAAGATGATACGCCCTTCGATGCCTTGGATAATCTTCATGATGGACTGACCAACGACTTTTTCAGAGTTGGTAAAGGTTGGCACTTCTGCATTTGTCGAGTCAGAGAGGAGACAGAGAACACCCTCTTCACCAAGAGCTGCCATACGATGCAAGTCTGCAGGTTCACCAACTGGAGTAAAGTCGAACTTGAAGTCACCCGTACAGACGATTTTTCCTTGTGGGGTATGAATGACAATTCCCAAAGGCTCTGGAATAGAGTGGGTTGTTCTAAAG
This sequence comes from bacterium, assembly GCA_905221415.1. Lineage (GTDB taxonomy): Bacteria > Bacillota > Bacilli > Lactobacillales > Streptococcaceae > Streptococcus. The sequence goes on along the minus strand of CAJNDC010000004.1, from coordinate 30,231 downwards.
AAAGTTGCCTTGAGATTTTTAAAGGTCAACTCAGTGTTGTGGTTGATTTCGTAAAGTTTGGCGTTGCGCAAGAGGCCGTGTTCTTCGAGTTTTCCACGGATCAAAGCTAAGGCAAGTGGTCCAGCGTAGATAGGGACATTTGCTTGCTTGAGTAGGAAAGGAATTCCACCAATGTGGTCCTCGTGTCCGTGTGTGATCAAGACAGCCTTGACGCGGTCGATATTGTCTACGATGTAAGAGTAGTCGGGGATAACATAGTCGATACCCAGCAAGTCATCTTCTGGGAATTTAATCCCAGCATCGACGATGATAATCTCGTCTTGGTATTCAATTCCGTATGTGTTTTTCCCGATTTCTCCCAGACCACCGATGGCAAAAACGCCTACTTCTTCAGGTTTAAGAGTATAGGCCATATTAGAACTCCGTGATTTCGAAGACGCCAGTTTCTTTTTCGTAATCTAGCAATTTGTCAGACAAGAGTTCGATATACTCGATGTTGTACTCTGGGCGGTTTTCTTCGACAAGTTGACGAGCAGCGATACGGCCCTCAAGTTCTGAGCTGGCATCAATGTCTAGGTAAAGTGCGCGTGTTGTTTCACGACGTGGGCTACGTTCTTTTGTTTCTTGATAAAAAACTTTGTAAATCATATAGTTCCTTTCTATTTATAGGTCAACTTATTCCAAACTTTTAGCAGAGATTTGCTTGATTTCATTCCATTTTGTGTCTAGATTGACCTTGATTCGTTACAATTACTTCAATTATACCACAAAATGAAAGATTAGTAAAAGACGGAAAATGAGAAAGTCGTGAGGGGAAGAAGAAGCAAAAAGACAGGTAGGATTTGGTCGGAGAGCGCTTAGGTGTTATAATGAAAGGGGAATCTAAAGCGATAGTAGATTTAAGGAAGAATATAGTTCTAGTTTCATTAATCGTTAGAGTAGATGGTTGGGAAAAATGATATCTTTGAAAAAAGAAAAAGCTCTTGAGAAATCTCAAGAGCAACCAAAAAGGCTGAGACAAAACTCGGGGATTTTCCTGGAGCAGTCCAGATGGCAGCACCTCTACCTGAAGCGAATGCATCGCAACCTTTGAATGACTTGTCACCAAATCAAACTCGATCTCAGCCTTTACTTAATTCTATCATCTATGAGGCTAAGAAGTCAATCTATAAGTATAACGATGTAGAAATAGCATGGAGTGGAGTGTTTACTAAAGAGGCAAAGAAAAGCCCTTGACCGAAGTCAAGAGCCTACTAACAACACTGGGGGCGAACGAATCAATCGCAATTCCAGTTCTTTAGAAACCGAAGTTTCAGGGATAGCACCGTAACCCGAAGAGTCAACGACTCAACCTGATTTTCCTACCAGTGTTGAATTACATTTTAACATTGATAGAACAACATTGTCAACAGTTTATATAAAAATAGGAATACCAAAAGGAGAATTAAGAATGTTTAGTTTGTTTGAATTTGCAGTAGGGGTTCGCCTCTTGATGTTTATAGTCTTTGTAGCCTGTGTCTATGGGGGGAATGCCCTGTTTGCGCATCTGGAACACCGCAAAACAAAATTCCTTTGGAAGCTTGCTTTTGTGACACTCTATTCAATTTTTCTCCTTCTGGTAACCTATGTTGTTTGGCTCGTTTTCTACTTTGGTTTAAATGCCTAAAGTCAATTATTCCTCTAGATATACAGAAAATCCACCTCGTCTTGATAGATGGGATGGACTTTTTCTATTTTTAGATGATATCTTTATTGTTACGATGATGATTTCTCGCATCGAAAATCGAGTTGAAACATAAAAAGAAAACAATGCAAACCGATAAATCAACTGGTAAGGAGATCCTAGTTATGTTTAAATCATTTAGAAGATAGAGCAGGCTATAGCCGAAGAAGAGAAAAAAGTTTACCCTTCTAAAAATGTAATTTTTATCTAGCATGACTTATCCAAACTTCTTACGAAGATCTTTCCCGATAGTGTAAGCAGCCATAAATAAAGCTATACCAACACCTACGCCAAAACCACCCTTAATTCCTTGCAATTCTTTATTAGAAATTGCACAATACTTATCTAAACCTTTAATCATACTAACCTCCTAAAAAATAACCAGCTGCCAAACCAGAACCTACAAGTGCTGTTCCACCTGCAATAGCTTTCCAAGATACTGCTACTCCAAAGATAACTAAGGGAGCGAGACCACCATCAATATCTGATAATTCGTTTTCAGATAACGATAAAAATTGATTGTCAAGAACGTCAAAATTTGTCATTGAACTTTCCTCCTTTTTTCTTGTTCACTTATATATTCGGAAAAGATAGGAAAAATGTAAAATTTTTTTGAATTTTTGTACTGTCCTCTTTGTCTAAGTGACAGGCCCTTTTGTTTCAGAACAAAGAAAATTCCCATGCGCTGGCTTTTGTAGTATAATAGTAAGCAGACAAAAAGATAGGAATGTGTTATGAAAGTATTAGCTTTTGATACGTCCAGCAAGGCTCTATCTCTCGCTATTTTAGAGGATAAGCAGGTTCTTGCCGAGACGACGATTAATATCAAGAAAAATCACAGTATTACCCTCATGCCTGCCATCGATTTTTTGATGTCGAGTCTGGACCTGACGCCCAAAGATTTGGATCGAATCGTGGTGGCTGAAGGCCCAGGTAGCTACACAGGCTTACGAATTGCTGTAGCAACTGCTAAGACCTTGGCTCATACCCTGAACATTGAGTTAGTTGGTATGTCTAGCCTCTTGGCTCTGGTACCACGCCAACAAGAAGGGCTACTTGTTCCCCTGATGGATGCGCGTCGTAACAATGTTTATGCAGGGTTTTATGAAAATGCCAAACCTGTCATACCAGAAGCACACCTGTCCTTTGCGGAAGTGCTTGAAAAAGTCACGGATGCTGAACAGGTGATCTTTGTTGGAGAAGTTGGAGCCTTTGTGGAACAAATCCAAGAACAACTACCACAAGCCAGCTACCAAGAGACCTTGCCAAATGCAGCTAATCTAGCTTTGTGGGCTTGGGACAAGGAAGCAGACTCCTTGCACGACTTTGTGCCAAATTACCTCAAACGTGTTGAGGCTGAGGAAAACTGGCTCAAGAACCACACCGAGTCTGGCGAGTCCTACATTAAACGCCTATGATAGAAATCAAACGAATCCAACAACAGCCTGAACTAGCTCAAGCCATCTACGCTGTCATGGCAGCTGTTTACCCAGTCAGTCCTTGGACGCTGGAACAAATCCAAGCAGACCTGTCCCAAGACCAGACTTGGTATGCTGTGGCTTTGGACGGAGCAGAAGTGATTGGTTTTCTAGCTGTTCAGGAGAATTTCTTTGAAGCAGAAGTCCTGCAAATTGCTGTCAAAGGAGCCTATCAGGGTCAGGGAATTGCGTCAGCCTTGTTTGCTCAATTGCCAGTAGACAAGGAGATTTTCCTCGAAGTCAGAAAGTCAAATGAACGAGCACAAGCATTTTACAAGAAAGAAAAGATGGCGGTCATCGCTGAGCGAAAGGCTTACTATCATGACCCAGTCGAGGACGCCATCATCATGAAGAGAGAAGTAGATGAAGGATAGATATATTTTAGCATTTGAGACATCCTGTGATGAGACCAGTGTCGCCGTACTGAAAAACGACGATGAGCTCTTGTCCAATGTCATTGCGAGTCAAATTGAGAGTCACAAACGTTTTGGAGGTGTAGTGCCAGAAGTGGCCAGTCGTCACCATGTCGAGGTTATTACAGCCTGCATCGAGGAGGCACTGGCAGAAGCGGGAATAACCGAAGAAGACGTGACCGCTGTTGCTGTTACCTACGGACCAGGCTTGGTCGGAGCCTTGCTTGTTGGTTTATCAGCTGCCAAGGCCTTTGCTTGGGCTCATGGACTTCCGCTGATTCCCGTTAACCACATGGCTGGTCACCTCATGGCAGCTCAGAGCGTGGAGCCTTTGGAGTTTCCCTTGCTAGCCCTCTTGGTCAGCGGTGGGCACACGGAGTTGGTCTATGTTTCTGAGGCTGGGGATTATAAGATTGTTGGGGAAACGCGGGACGATGCAGTTGGTGAGGCCTATGACAAGGTCGGCCGTGTCATGGGCTTGACCTATCCAGCAGGTCGTGAGATTGACGAGTTGGCACATCAGGGGCAGGATATCTATGATTTTCCACGTGCCATGATTAAGGAAGACAATCTGGAGTTTTCTTTCTCAGGATTGAAGTCTGCCTTTATCAATCTTCACCATAATGCTGAGCAAAAGGGAGAAAGCTTGTCCAAGGAAGACCTGTCAGCATCTTTCCAAGCAGCAGTCATGGATATTCTTATGGCAAAAACCAAGAAAGCTTTAGATAAATACCCTGTTAAAACCCTTGTTGTTGCAGGTGGTGTAGCAGCCAATAAAGGTCTTAGAGAACGCCTAGCAGCCGAGATCACAGATGTCAAGGTCATCATCCCACCTCTACGCCTTTGCGGAGACAATGCAGGTATGATTGCCTATGCCAGCGTCAGCGAGTGGAACAAAGAAAACTTTGCAGACTTGGACCTCAATGCCAAACCGAGCCTCACCTTTGATACCATAGAATAAAGAATCAGCTTGAGGCTGGCTTTTTAACTCCAGAAAATGTCAGAATATTTTGACAAAACTGTAAAAATGATGATATAATATGATATAATATGTAAAAATTAGGAGGCGGTCAGATGATTGAGAGAATGGAATTGGGAGAATTTTACAAGGAATTGCGGCTGGCGAGGAAACTCAAGCAGTCAGATGTGGCTTGTGAGGGTCTAACAGCTTCTCAGTTATCTAAGTTTGAACTGGGGCAGTCTATGTTGTCTGCGGATAAACTGATTCTAGCTATCCAAGGGATAAATGTAACCTTCGACGAGTTTGGACACAAGCTTAACAATTATCAAGAATCACCACATATGCGATTTGGACGAAAGGTTGTAGATCGCTTTGCCCATCAAGATATGGCTGGCTTAGAGCAACTATTAGAGGAAGTTGAGCAAGAACAGATGGCGAAGACTTATCGTCGTTTGAACGCTATTGTGATTAAAAACGCTATCCATTCTCTAGATAAAAACTATCTGCTAGAAGAGGAGGATAGCGAGTTTTTGACTAGCTATCTCTATGCTATCGAGTCTTGGACCTGGTTTGAACTCTATCTTTTTTGCAATACCATGCCTTTCTTAAGTAATCAAGATCTGATTTTTTTATCAACCTCTTTACTTGAAAAATCCAAGGAATTTAAAGAATTGGCACACAATAGACTGTATATGAAAAGTGGCTTTCTGAATATCATATCAGAGCTCATGGAGCGCAAACTTTTTTCTTATATCCCAATCTTTGAAGCCGAGTTGGAGAGTATGCTCCGACCATACGATGTTTTTGAGAAATTATTGTGGCAGTTTTTAAAGAAGATGAGCATTTTCCTTCAAACTAAGGGAAGCAATCAGAAAGAAATTGAACACTTTATCCAATCTCTGCAAATATTAGAAAATCCACAATTAACAGCCCTTTTTGAACTACGCTTGCAGCAATATAAAGAACTTATCAATTAGCTAAAGATGGGAAATGATAATAATATCAGCAACGATTGTCAATAATGCCATGATTTGTTTCTTCATTTCATGTCCTCCTACATAATGGTAACTATATTATATCAGTGAAATAATCAAATCAATCAAAATCGCAAATCTGAAATTTCTATAAGAAAAAATATCAAATATGCGATTTTCTAAAATGTGGTGATTTCCGTGTTATACTATCGTTGTAAGACACTTAAAGCAAATCCTAGGTCGCAGAAGTGGTTTACAAATAAAAATAATTGAAGGAGTGTAAATATGTTGAATTTACAATTTGCAGAAACAATGGAACTAACAGAAGTGGAGTTGGAGCAGGTTTACAGAGGAAATTTCACTATGGCTTGTGTGGGTGAAAATATTGGTTGTGGTAGTAGTGCTTTGCCTGCTTGGGGAGGTAAAGGTATTAGTCCCAGACCTTATGGGACATTTGATTGGTCGAATGGGCTGATTGAAGGACTGTTTGGAAAACGTCGTAACTAACATTTAGGAGAAAAAACTATGAAAAGGGAAGAAATGAAATTTTACCTAGGGACCATTTTGGTACTTATGTCTTATTACTTGATTTTTAATTTGGTAGTGAGATTAGAGTTTATGGATCAATTATCAGATTTTGGATTTTATGGGATTCAAATTTTATTGATAATAATTGAAGGAATTGCTGCTACTGTGGTTCTTGTTAAGAGTCAACGTTGGAAAGAGTACGGTCGCTTCCAGTTTCGTTGGTCCTATCTGGGTCTCTTCTTTCTTTCCTTTATATTGATGTTTTTGTGGGTAAATATAACGACTCGGATCTTTCCCAGCACGCAAAATGGGAGTGCTATAAAAGAAACCGTAGCCAATTTGACGGGAATTAGTTATTTTGTGACACGTATTCTCTACGGCAGTCTTATTGCTCCGATAGTTGAGGAGTTAGTTTTCCGTGGACTTCTGATGACAGCCCTATCTAAATTTAAAAAATACTATATTGACGTCATCATTTCTTCCACACTCTTTAGTCTCATCCATGTTTTACAATATGGATGGGTGTTAACAGACTTCATCGTTTATGCAGGAGCAGGTCTGCTACTCTGCATGCTCTTTCGTTATACACGTTCAATTTATTGGTCAATGGCCCTTCACATCTTGTGGAATACCTTTTTAATCATCGTCAGTTTACTGGTGTTTGGGTATTAGAAAGATGAAATATGAAAAAGATAATCTCACGCTACTATTTTTTAATAGCTATTCTACTTGTCATTTCTGACCAGTTCTTCATTCGTTTGCTTTTACATAGCGACCTTGCTGCTGGTCTATCTGACTTTGCCTATTATTTGTCGGATATGATGTTGAATTTTCTTGTGGTTCTGCTTGCTATTATTGTTATGGTTTGGTCAGGGAAATGGCAGAAAATTAACAGTCTAAAATTTAGAGGTTCCTATCTTTTTATTCCTTTTTAGCTCTTCTTGCTTTTGTTATTTGGAATTTTGTAATCTTTTATCTTTTCCTACCTACCAAAAATGAAATTGCTTATCAACTCGCCATTCCGACTTTTACAGGGGCTACAGCATTTTTGATGTATTTTTTCTACCCTGTGATTGCAGGTCCCATTTTTGAAGAGATAATTTATCGTGGATTGGTGATGACTGCTCTGGAAAAAGGGAAGAAGTGGGGACTGGATGTGCTTGGTTCAGCTACTTTGTTTGGAATCTTGCACATTAGTAATCACAGTTGGGTTTTGACAGATTTTTTCGTATATATGGGTGGTGGCCTCATATTTGCCGTTTTATTTAGAGTAACCAAGTCCATTTATTGGCCTATTGGACTGCATATAGTTTACAATGGCATTGGTCAGCTTTTGCTGTTACTGTAATTTTGGGTGCTTAGTAATATCGGTCTATCCTTGGGGAAAGATTCCCATTTGAATTAAAAAAGGAGTTGCGATGGAAGTATTTATTCAAAATAGAGATTTTAGGCAATTAACCATCAACCAGTGGATTTCAACGGTTGGGGATACGATTTTTTATCTTGCTTTTTTGAATTATGTGGCAGATGCTTCGTTTGCCCCCTTGGCGATTTTACTCATCACGATTTCAGAGACTGTTCCTCAAGTCCTGCAAATCTTTATGGGAGTTTTGGCTGACTTTCAACACCATCGTGTTCTAAAGTATACGGTTATTAGTTTTGTCAAATTTGTACTTTATTCTATAGTGGCACTTTCGCTTTCAGGGCAGTCCTTTTCCTTATGGCTCGTATTCTTTATTTGTTTAATGAACCTCTTGTCGGATACATTGAGTTACTTTTCAGGAGCCATGCTAACTCCTATTTTTATAAGAATCATTGGGAAAGAACATCTGACAGAAGCCATTGGCTTTAAACAATCAACAGTTAGTTTAGTTCGGACAATCAGTAATATTCTAGGAGGGATTTTACTAGGAATTCTTTCCATTCAGTTCATTTCCTTGCTAAACGCTCTGACGTTTCTGATAGCATTTGTAGGTATTCTTCTCATAAAAAATGATCTTTTGAAAGTTGAAAAAACAATTAGCTATCAAGAAGGTCTTTCTATAAAATCGTTTTGCCAGCATTTGTTCCAATCATCGAAATTGATCTGGAATATGGATAGAGTAATCTTCATTTTATTTATCGTCTCTATCAGCCAAGCTGTGATCAATGTCACTGTTCCTATTTCGACTCTTTTTTTAAGAAACCAACCGTTTTTGAATTTACAAACTGGTCAATCACTCGCTTTGTTATCAACACTAGAATTGTTAGCACTTATTGTCGGAAGCCTTGTAAGTGGCTATCTGAAAAATACGATTTCTATAAAAACAGCTCTATACGCTTCGGTCGTCATCCAGTTACTCCTTCTAGTAGGATTTGCCACAGTTCATTTTGGTTTGATTCTGCTTTTCAGCTCCTTGGATGCCTTCATCGCAGGGGTACTCTCTCCTAGATTGCAAGAACTCGTCTTTAAACAAATACCTGAGGAGTCAATGGGAGCGGTTCAATCCTCTATTGGTGCTATTACGGTTGTCTTACCAAGTCTATTCACAATCGTTTTCGTAACGATTGCTACAAGTTTTGGGACCTTAGCGGTCAGCTTTATTCTATTGCTATTACTCCTAACCGCATTTGTCATGCTCTTGAATATTCGTGAGAGCATTTAGCGGAGAATTTGTATAATAGGTGTTTGAGACTGGATTGCCAGTCTTTTTATGACGGCCAAAATCAGCTGACTTTTTTCTCTTCTTTGAATATGTTATAATAGTCCGTGCTGTGGCTGTGATGACGAACAGCCGCAATTGGAGAGAATATGAGGAGAAGGATGAAAGAAAAAGGATTTTGGGAAGGTGTTCAGGCGGCTATGCCGACTGCTCTTGGCTATGTCAGCATTGGCCTGGCTTGTGGGATTATTGGCGCGCCCTATGTGACACCTGTTGAGATGGGCTTGATGAGCCTCTTTGTTTATGCTGGGAGCGCCCAGTTTGCCATGTTGGCACTGATTGCGGTACAAGCGCCTGTGGCAGCTATTGCTATGACTGTCTTTTTGATCAACTTGCGACTCTTTTTGCTAAGCCTGCATGCATCGACCTATTTCCGTCATACTAGTCTCTGGCAAAATATCGGCATGTCCAGTCTCCTGACAGATGAGACCTATGGGGTCTTGATGGGAGAATTAGCCCATACAGACAAGGTTCATCCCATGTGGATGCACGGGAACAATCTCAATAGTTATGTAGCCTGGTTTGTTGGGACAATTGCGGGGACAGCTTTAGGTGGCCTTCTTCCAAATCCTGAAGTCTTTGGCTTGGACTTTGCCCTTGTCGGGATGTTTATCGGGATTTTTACCTCGCAATTTCAGATTATGCAAAGACGGGTTCCTGTACGGAATCTGCTGCGGATCCTAGCCGTTGTTGCGGTGTCTTTCTTTTTGCTCTTGACAGTAGTGTCTCAGTCGCTAGCTGTTTTGTTTGCGACCTTGCTAGGTTGTACTATGGGGGTGGTCTTAGATGGTCAGTAAATATCTTTTGTTAGCCGTTATCTTTTCAGGCCTAGTGACTTGGATTCCCCGTATGATTCCCTTCATCTTGGTTAAGTACAAGGGGTTGCCAGCTATCGTTGAGCGTTTTTTGAAGTTCTTGCCTGTTTCCATTATCTTTGCCTTGATCCTTTCAAGCGTGGTGACAGGCAAGGTTGGGAGCCTTCCTCAAATCAAATGGCTGGACTTTTTAGCGGTCTTTCCAACGGCTTGGGTAGCCTTTCGCTACCGCAATCTAGTAGGTACGGTTCTTTTTGGAGTGGTCTTGATTGCAGTCTTGCGTCTGGTCTTTTAGTCAGCCATAAGAAAAACCTATCACCGAGATAGAAATCATATAATGGCGAAAAAAAATATTTTCTGTTAAGATAGTAAAGTATTCTATTTTGGAGGAAATGACATGAAAAAAATCGTTAAATATTCATCTCTTGCTGCCCTAGGGCTTGTTGCCACAGGTCTACTAGCAGCGTGCTCAGGTGGAGATAAGAAAGATGCAGCATCAGGTGAAGCAACATCAGGTAAAAAAGAAATCGTCGTAGCAACTAACGGTTCACCAAAGCCATTTATCTATGAAGAAAATGGTGAATTGACTGGTTACGAGATTGAAGTGGTTCGCGCGATCTTTAAAGACTCAGACAAGTATACTGTCAAGTTTGAAAAGACAGAGTGGTCAGGGATTTTCCCAGGACTTGATAGTGACCGTTATCAAATGGCTGTTAACAACCTTAGCTATACCAAAGAACGTGCAGAAAAATACCTTTACGCAGCTCCAACTGCTAAAAACCCTAACGTTCTCGTTGTGAAGAAAGACGACGATAGCATCAAATCGCTCGATGATATCGGTGGAAAATCTACTGAAGTCGTTCAAGGAACAACCTCAGCTAAACAATTGGAAGCATATAACACAGAACATGCAGACAATCCAACGGTTCTTAACTACACCAAGGCAGATTTCCAACAAATCATGTCTCGTTTGAGTGATGGACAATTTGACTACAAGATTTTTGATAAGATTGGTGTTGAGACAGTTATCAAAAACCAAGGTTTGGACAATTTGAAAGTCATCGAACTTCCAAGCGACCAACAACCTTATGTTTACCCACTACTTGCTAAAGGTCAAGATGAGTTGAAATCATTTGTGGACAAACGCATCCAAGAACTCTACAAAGATGGAACACTTGAAAAATTGTCTAAACAGTTCTTCGGGGACACTTACCTACCAGCAGAAGCTGATATTAAATAGTCGTATGAAATCATCCAGTCTGAGAAAGACGGATGATTTCTCAATTTTCAGGTATATAGTTTCAAACTATATGTCTGCCTATCTAATAACAATTTGCTAATTCAAATAAAGTATGAGATACTATTACGGTATTATTTTTAAAGGAGATAGAATCATGAAAATTAAAAAATGGCTCGGTGTAGCAGCGCTTGCTACAGTCGCAGGTTTGGCTCTTGCAGCTTGCGGAAACTCAGAAAAGAAAGCAGACAATGCAACAACTATCAAAATCGCAACAGTTAACCGTAGCGGTTCTGAAGAAGCACGTTGGGATAAAGTCCAAGAATTAGTTGAAAAAGACGGCATTAAATTGGAATTCACAGAGTTTACAGATTACTCACAACCAAACAAAGCAACTGCTGATGGTGAAGTAGACTTGAACGCTTTCCAACACTATAACTTCTTGAACAACTGGAACAAAGAAAACGGAAAAGATCTTGTAGCGATTGCAGAGACTTATATCTCACCAATCCGCCTTTACTCAGGTAAAAATGGAGAAGAAAACAAGTACACTAAAGTGGAAGAAATCCCAGATAACGGTGAAATCGCTGTACCAAACGATGCTACTAACGAAAGCCGTGCGCTTTACTTGCTTCAATCAGCTGGCTTGATCAAATTGGATGTTTCTGGAACTGCACTTGCAACAGTTGCGAACATCACAGAAAATCCAAAGAACTTGAAGATTACTGAATTGGACGCTAGCCAAACAGCTCGTTCATTGTCATCAGTTGATGCTGCTGTTGTAAACAATACCTTCGTTACAGAAGCAAAATTGGACTACAAGAAAGCACTCTTCAAAGAACAAGCTGATGAAAACTCAAAACAATGGTACAACATCATCGTTGCGAAAAAAGATTGGGAATCATCACCTAAAGCTGATGCCATCAAGAAAATTATCGCAGCTTACCACACTGATGAAGTGAAAAAAGTTATCGAAGAAACATCAGACGGTTTGGATCAACCAGTTTGGTAATAAGAAACAGGGAGGTGGGAGAGAAGATTCCACCTCTTGCTTTTGTATAGAGCATGGATTGTAAAAAAGACTATAGGTTCATAGAAAGGTAGAGAGAATATGGTTTTTCCTAGCGAACAAGAACAGATTGAAAAATTTGAAAAGGATCATGTAGCCCAGCATTACTTTGAAGTTTTGCGTACCTTGATTTCTAAGAAATCAGTCTTTGCCCAGCAGGTCGGGCTCAAGGAAGTCGCAAACTATCTGGGTGAGATTTTCAAGCGTGTGGGAGCTGAAGTCGAGATTGATGATAGCTACACAGCGCCTTTTGTCATGGCGCATTTCAAGAGTTCGCGTCCAGATGCTAAGACTTTGATCTTCTATAACCACTATGACACTGTACCAGCGGACGGAGATCAGATTTGGACAGAGGATCCCTTTACACTTTCTGTGCGTAATGGATTTATGTATGGGCGTGGTGTTGACGACGACAAGGGCCATATCACGGCTCGTTTGAGTGCTCTGAGAAAGTATATGCAGCACCACGATGACCTGCCAGTCAATATCAGCTTTATCATGGAAGGGGCAGAGGAATCCGCTTCTATGGATCTAGATAAGTATTTAGAGAAACATGCAGACAAACTTCGTGGGGCGGACTTGCTAGTCTGGGAACAAGGGACCAAGAACGCCTTGGAGCAGCTAGAAATCTCTGGTGGGAACAAGGGGATTGTGACCTTTGATGCCAAGGTAAAAAGCGCTGATGTCGATATCCACTCTAGTTATGGTGGAGTTGTGGAATCAGCTCCTTGGTATCTCCTTCAAGCCTTACAGTCTCTTCGTGCTGCAGATGGTCGTATCTTAGTCGAAGGCTTGTACGAGGATGTCCAAGAGCCGAATGAACGAGAATTGGCCTTGGTGGATACTTACGCCCAACGAAATCCAGGGGAAATCAGCCAGATTTATGGTTTGGAATTGCCTCTCTTACAAGAGGAGCGTGCAGCCTTTCTCAAACGATTCTTTTTTGAGCCAGCTCTCAATATCGAAGGGATTCAGTCAGGTTACCAAGGGCAAGGAGTGAAAACAATCTTGCCAGCAGAAGCCAGTGCTAAGCTAGAGGTTCGTTTGGTTCCTGGTCTAGAACCGCATGATGTTCTGGAAAAAATTCGGAAACAACTAGACAAAAATGGCTTTGATAAGGTAGAATTATACTATACCTTGGGAGAGATGAGCTATCGAAGCGATATGAGCGCGCCAGCCATTCTCAACGTAATCGAGTTGGCCAAAAAATTCTATCCTCAAGGCGTCTCAGTCTTGCCGACGACAGCAGGGACAGGGCCTATGCATACGGTCTTTGATGCTTTAGAGGTACCTATGGTGGCCTTCGGTCTAGGGAATGCCAATAGCCGAGACCACGGTGGAGATGAAAACGTGCGAATCGCCGATTACTACACCCATATTGAATTAGTAGAGGAGCTGATTAGAAGCTATGAGTAGAGATATTATCAAGTTAGATCAGATCGATGTGACTTTTCACCAAAAGAAAAGAACCATCACAGCGGTCAAGGATGTGACTATTCACATCCAAGAAGGGGATATCTACGGAATCGTTGGATATTCTGGAGCAGGGAAATCAACCCTTGTACGGGTGATTAACCTCTTGCAAAAGCCATCTGCAGGAAAAATTACCATTGATAACGACGTCATTTTTGATGGCAAGGTGACCTTGACGGCAGAACAGTTGCGTCGTAAACGTCAGGATATCGGGATGATTTTCCAGCATTTCAATCTGATGAGTCAGAAGACAGCAGAGGAAAATGTAGCCTTTGCCCTTAAACACTCTGGACTCAGCAAGGAAGAAAAGAAGGCTAAAGTTGCTAAGTTGTTAGACTTGGTTGGCTTGGCGGATCGTGCTGAAAACTACCCTTCACAACTATCTGGAGGGCAAAAACAGCGCGTGGCCATTGCGCGTGCCTTGGCAAATGATCCGAAAATTTTGATTTCAGATGAGTCAACGTCTGCCCTCGACCCTAAGACAACCAAGCAAATTCTAGCCTTGTTGCAAGATTTGAACCAAAAATTAGGTTTGACTGTTGTTTTGATTACGCATGAAATGCAGATTGTCAAAGATATTGCCAACCGTGTGGCAGTTATGCAGGATGGGCATTTGATTGAAGAGGGTAGTGTTCTTGAAATCTTCTCAGACCCTAAACAACCTTTGACCCAGGACTTTATCTCAACTGCGACAGGTATTGATGAAGCCATGGTCAAGATTGAGAAGCAAGAAATCGTAGAGCATTTATCTGAGAACAGTATCTTAGTGCAACTCAAATACGCTGGGGCTTCGACAGACGAACCACTTTTAAATGAATTGTACAAACATTACCAAGTAACGGCTAATATCCTCTATGGAAATATCGAAATTCTCGATGGCACTCCCGTTGGAGAATTGGTGGTGGTCCTCTCAGGTGAAAAAGCAGCACTAGCAGGTGCTCAGGAGGCTATCCGTCAAGCAGGCGTACAGTTAAAAGTATTGAAGGGAGGACAGTAAGATGGAATCATTGATTCAAACCTATTTACCAAATGTCTATAAAATGGGCTGGGCTGGTCAAGCAGGCTGGGGAACAGCCATCTACCTAACTCTTTATATGACAGTTCTTTCTTTCATCATCGGAGGGTTCTTGGGGTTGGTAGCAGGTCTTTTCCTCGTCTTGACAGCGCCAGGCGGTGTCTTGGAAAATAAGGTTATCTTCTGGATTTTAGACAAGATCACCTCTATTTTCCGTGCGGTTCCTTTCATCATCCTCTTGGCAATCATGTCGCCACTTTCTCACTTGATCGTCAAGACTAGTATCGGACCAAATGCAGCCCTTGTCCCCCTTTCTTTTGCGGTCTTTGCCTTCTTTGCCCGTCAGGTGCAGGTTGTCTTGGCTGAGCTAGATGGTGGTGTCATTGAGGCGGCTCAAGCGAGCGGAGCGACATTCTGGGACATCGTGGGTGTTTACCTATCAGAAGGTTTGCCAGATTTGATTCGTGTGACGACAGTGACCTTGATTTCCCTTGTTGGGGAAACAGCTATGGCGGGAGCAGTTGGTGCTGGTGGTATCGGTAATGTGGCCATTGCCTATGGATTCAACCGCTACAATCACGATGTGACTATCTTGGCAACCATCATTATTATTTTGATTATCTTTACGATCCAGTTCTTGGGAGATTTCTTGACCAAGAAACTAAGTCATAAATAAATGGAAGGAGTTCAACGAGACTCCTTTTTGTTTTCTCACCGAACTGCAAGAAGGATAAAGCTTCTTTTTAGAAATATGCTATAATAAATAAAGGTCCCCAATTAGCAAGTCAGAAACTTTGCTGTAGAAGGGATGATAATGTAAAGGAGTTTGGCTGGTATGAATTATTTCGAGGGGAATGAGTTTTTCCTTCTCTTATTTGTAGTTTTACTGATTGGTTTTGTGGTAAACTTTTTTGAAAAACGTAAAGACTACTATATTTTGGCGCTCTCCCTCTTATTTGCAGGAGCTATCTATGGTAAGAGCCGAGCGATGATTGTCTATTTACTCGCCTTTATCGTTTACCAGTATTTTCTGGTTTTTCTAGCACAGCGGATAGAGGCAAAGTGGCTGAAACCACTGGTTTTCCTTTCCATTCTTCCTTTGGTGATCAATAAAGTCTTTGCCCTGACTTCTCTGCATTTGTTGGCCTTTATTGGAATTTCTTACATGTCCTTTAAGACCATTCAGATCATGCTAGAAATATCGGATGGCTTAATCAAAGAAAAAATCAGTGCAAAAGATTATCTACAGTTTTTGCTCTTTTTCCCAACAGTTAGTGCTGGTCCAATTGATCGGAGTAGGAGATTTTTAAAAGAGATAAACGAGGTCATGCCCCGAAAAGAGTATCTAGAGTTAGCAGGGGACGGTGTGTATCGTATCGTTCTAGGCCTCCTTTACAAGATTGTTTTATCAACCTATGTTTACCAGATGTTACTTGCTCTAAATAATACTGGCACAGTCGTTTACTCAATCAAGTATATGTACCTCTATACCTTGTATCTGTTCTTTGACTTCGCAGGCTATAGTCTAATGGCCGTTGGAAGTAGTAATATTCTAGGTATTCAGACACCGATGAACTTTAACAAACCTTTCTTGAGTGTCGATATCAAAGATTTCTGGACTAGATGGCATATCACCTTGTCGACCTGGTTGAGAGATTTTGTATTTTCAAGAGTCTTGATGCAAGTTATCAGGAAAAAATGGTTTAAAAATAGACTACACAATGCAACCTATGCCTATATGGTCAATATGTTGGTCATGGGTTTTTGGCATGGTCTTAGTGTTAGTTACATTGTCTATGGTTTTTATCATGGTGTCTTGATGGCTGGATTTGAAGTGTATCAAAAGAAAAGCAATTTTTATAAGAAAAATAAAAACAAAAAATGGTATAAGCTACTAAGTTGGTTTGTGACCATGAATTTGGTTATGGTTGGTTTCTTTATCTTTTCAGGTGAACCTTATAAGATAATTATGGCAATTCTAAGTAGATAAAGAGATCTGCTAAAACAAGGAGATTGGACAAAACAAGATGATTAAGTTAAAAGCATTTTTACTATCGCTTGTGCTCGTAATTGCGACGCTTGCCCTTTTAAATGTGACGTATGTCAAGAAGATTGACGACTATTATAAAGTCAAGGACAATAGTATACGCTACAGCACTTCTTATGAAAAGTATAAAAGTAGAGATATTCTAACAAATAATATCACTCCCAATACACTAGTTCTAATGGGTTCCTCAGAGTTAGTTGCGACGATAAATGAAGATTACCATCCCAATAAAATTTTTAACTACAATGATTTTAACATTATGCAGATAGGAACCAGTTACTCTCAAAACATCATTCAGGCTACGACCTTGGGCTCTATTGAAGGATCTATGAGTAAGCGAAAAGTAGCTATAGTAGAGTCTGTTCAGTGGTTTGAAAAAGATGGGACCCATCAAGATGCCTTTTTGAACAAGGCTTCTCAGGAACATATTTTCCACATGCTAGATAATGACAAGATTAGTAAAGAAACGAAAGAAAAACTAATCAATCGCATTATCGAGATTACCAAGGGGAACAAGCAACAAAATGACATCTACAAAAAATATAAAAGTTATTTCATAGATGGAAAAGGAACCATTGTCGATAAAAAACTATTAGAGTTAGATAACGCGATGTATTCCTTTAAGCTCAAACGAAAATTTTATGAAAATCATGAGAAATCAGATTATCCCTCATCAGGAGATAAAACCCCAGACTATGATTGGCAGAAGATGACGGATCAGTTTGTGGAAGAGGTCAAAAAGAAAACAGACAATAATGACTATGCTGTTGATAATAACTACTACAATACTTACTTAAAAGATCGCTATGCATCACTGAAAGATTCTAATAAAGATTTGAGCTACCTGGAGTCACCAGAGTATTCTGATATGGAACTTTTCTTGACAGTTGCCAAAGAATTGGGCATTGAAGTTGAGGTTATTATTTTCCCAGTAAACGGGAAATGGAATGACTACACTGGTGTCTCAAGAGAGATGCGAGAAAAAACTTATAAAAAAATAGAAGATGTCGCAAAAAGCCATGGTGCAACCGTATTAAACTATGGAAACAGAGAGTATGATGATTACTTTTTATTTGACGTGATGCACGTTGGAGTGAAAGGATGGATGGAAGTTGAAAAAGAACTTTACAAATTTGCAAACCAGGCTAACTAACACACATCGTTTAATCTTGTGGACACTATTTTTCTATACGGTTATCTTGAGTATTGTGATTTACTGTTTTGTGACTGATTTTTCGAATATTCAAGAATTTATCTATAGTGAATTTTAGGATTGTATACAAAAAGGCCCTGGAACTAGGCATTGCTAGTCTTCAGGGCTTTTATCTTATAGTTTATCAGCTATTTTTTGACTTAGAAATTGCCCAACCACAGCCCCGATCAAGGCACCTAGAAGGATGCTTGAAACAAAGAGAAGGATTTTGTCCAACTCTGGAGCGACCATGATACGATCGATGTATTCTTGGGATTTCCCACGCGCAAGTAAGGTAGCTACGTAAGCTTTGGGACGGATCCACATGAGGAAGATAGGACCACTTGTGCTAAAAGCAAAAACGAGGAAGGAGAGGGTGTTTTTGATTCGATCTCTGTAGTTGCCGAGACGAGCGATGGCATCTGCTGCAAGACCACAGGCGAGTCCTGGGAGAAAGGCACCAGCGCCATGCTTGCTAGCTAGGAAAAAAAGTGCCATAAAAAGTCCTAGAGTGGTGATAGCGCCAAAACGAGGGACCTTCGTCAAAAGAAGCATGTAGACACTGCCACCGACAAGGGCAGAAAAGGCCGGCGCGTAGAACATATTGCCTGTTTGGTCGACCAGGTGTCCTAGGAAGACTCCAATCCCTACACAGAGAAAGTAGAGGACGGCGGCCAAGAGGGTGGTTAAGATATTTTTCTTCATGAGAATCTCCTTGATGCGAATTAACAAAACCAATTGTATCACGCTTTTTGAGGATTGTAAATGGGAGTTCTATATTTTTGAAAACGTTTGAAATATGATATAATAGTTACATCGTTAGTTTAAGGAGAGTAGCATGGGAAAATTTCTAGAATTCGTCTTTAATCGTATCTTTTTGGGAATGATGGCGACGGCTTATTTCTGGCTATTAACACTAGCAGGAGGAGTGGTATTTGGTTTAGCACCAGCAAGTGCCACCCTGATGAGTTTGTATGCGGAGCATGGTTATACCTATCGAGCATACCATTTGAAGGAAGCTTGGGAATTGTATAAGAGCAATTTTGTCAAGAGTAATCTGGCTTTCTATAGTTTTGTGTTTGTGGATCTTGTCCTAGTTTATGGTTTGTATCTTCTAGTTCAATTGCCCCACCAGACGATTTTCCACCTCTTGGCGACATTTCTCAATGTCCTTGTAGTTGCTCTTGTCTTTCTAGCCTATACTGTTTCCTTGAAACTTCAGGTGTACTTTGATTTATCCTACCAAAATACCTTGAAACTGTCCCTTATAGGGATTTTTATGAGCTTACCTGCGATTGCCAAGGTTTTACTTGGGTCTGCTCTCCTTGTAGGAGTTGGTTATTATATGCCTGCCTTGCTCTTTTTTGTAGGAATTGGAATGTGGCATTTCTTTATCAGTGATATGTTGGAACCTATTTATGAAAGTATCCATGAAAAATTGGCGACAAAATAGAATGAAGCAGTTTTGGCTTCACTCTCTCTTACGGATTTATAGTTTGGTTATGATCGTGGTCATTGCTAGTTTTGCGATTATGCTCTCGTATGCTGACTGGGATTCACGTGAGAAAGAGGCCCAACGGGTTGCAGAACGTGTGACTACTCGGACAGTGAGTGAAGTGGAATATTATCACAGAGAGTCAACCCAACTTGCTCAGTCTTTGGTTGAAAATCAGGCCCGCATCGAAGGAATTTACAAGTATTTCAGTCTCAGCACACCAGACTATTTCTATTGGCAATTAGAGCGTAAAACTTCGCCTTATATCTCGGTTTCCCTGTATGAAAATATTGATGACCTCTATGTTCGAAATGATTTTGTGACTGGAGTGGCTATTGTTCTTCAGGACTACAAGGAAGTCTATGTTTCGACTAGAGAAAAACGCAGTGGAGAGAAAGTTCCTGCGGAGGATTTTAAGCCAACAGCCAATAGTTTTGCCATTCCTGTTTCCGATCCTGTGTCTGACAAGGATTTAGGAGTGATTTATATCTCCCTATCCCCAGATGTTTTACATGGCGCTATTGACAATACTCGGGGTCATATCCCAATGGCTGTAACAGTAACTTCGCCTTTTGAGACTGAGATGTTCCATATTGGGGAGAAGGTCTCAGCCGAGCGAGAAAACTGGTTTGTAGGTGTCACCTCTCACGGTTACCAGGTTCGAGTTGCTGTTCCTAAAAATTTTGTTCTTACAGGAACTTTGACGAGTTCAGTTGTCATTATTGGGCTAAGTATTCTCTTTATCATCATTTTATACGTGACTCTTAGACAGACTTTTTCAAATTACCAAAAGCAGGTCGTAGACCTAGTAGATTCGATCGAGGTGATTGCTCAAGGAGAAGAAGGCCTTCGAATCGATACCTCTGAAAAAGACCAAGAGTTGCTTCTCATTGCAGAAACAACCAATGATATGTTGGATCGCCTGGAAAAAAATATCCACGATATCTATCAGCTAGAGCTCAGTCAAAAAGATGCCAATATGCGAGCCCTACAGGCTCAAATCAATCCTCACTTTATGTACAATACTCTAGAGTTTTTACGGATGTATGCCGTTATGCAAAGTCAGGATGAACTGGCAGATATTATCTATGAATTTAGTAGCTTGTTACGCAACAATATCTCCGACGAGCGGGAAACGACGTTAAAGCAAGAGTTAGAATTTTGCCGAAAATATAGCTATCTCTGTATGGTGCGTTATCCTAAATCCATTGCCTATGGTTTCAAGATTGCACCAGAATTGGAAGAAATGAGGATTCCAAAATTTACACTCCAACCATTAGTAGAAAACTACTTTGCCCATGGTGTTGACCATCGCAGAACAGATAATGTCATCAGTATCAAAGCCTTGAAGGGCCAAGGATTCGTTGAAATCTTAGTAGAAGACAATGGTCGGGGAATGTCTTCTGAGAAACTAGCTAGCCTGCAAGAAAAATTAACTCGGCGAAGTTTTGAACACGAAGCAAGCTACAGTGGGGAGCGGCAATCAATTGGAATAGTAAATGTACACGAACGCTTTGTTCTCTACTTTGGGGATCGCTACCAAATCAGTGTAGAGTCAGCTGAGCAAGAAGGTGTTCGTTACCATATCACTATCCAGGATGAATAGAAAGGGTAGAAATGTATAAAGTTTTATTAGTAGACGATGAGTACATGGTGACAGAGGGGCTCAAGCGATTAATCCCCTTTGAAAAATGGGATATGCAAGTCGTCGCAACAGCTAATCACGCAGATGATGCTTTGGACTATGTTAAGAAAAATCCAGTAGATGTGGTCATTTCCGATGTCAACATGCCAGATAAGACTGGACTTGAGATGATTAGGGAAATGAAAGAGCTACTTCCAGATACCTATTATATCTTGCTGTCTGGTTATCAGGAGTTTGAGTACGTTAAAAAAGCCATGAACCTTAGTGTCGTGGATTATCTGGTCAAGCCAGTAGACAAGGTGGAGTTGGGCAATTTATTAGAAAAGATTGCGCAGCAGCTTCAGGAAAAGGTGGAGCAAAGTCAGACCCTCAGTCAAGAATTGGATGAGACAGGATTTACGAACTACCTGTCAGGTAAAGACAGCTGGTGGATTGGTCTTTCCAAGGAAAAGCAGGGCTCTTTTACCATTCCTTACTATGTTTTGGGACAAGACTGGCAGATTTTCATATCTGATCAACCACTAGATGGCATCGTTGTGACACCATTTGAAGCACCTTACCAGCAGTCCTTTGAGAATTGGAAGATCAACGCTGAAAAAGCCCTCTTCTACGGTTCAGTTAATCTAGAAAAATCCGAGAGTTTGTTTGCTTATTATGAGCCGATTTATCGGGTGATTATCCAAGGGAATATCAATCAAATCATCGAAGAATTAACCCTGCTAGAGAAGGTTGTTTTGAAGAATACCCCGCGCGTGGCCATCACGAAGCAGCTCTTCACCCAGTTTGTCATGGATGTCTTTCATTTATTTGAACACCTAAAAGCAGATGATATGACCGAGATTGTCAAAGCTATCCATGCCATTAACACCTTTGAAGAATTGGTTGCCTATATCAAGGACACCTTGACCAAGTTCTTTGGCCAGTACCGCATGAATGAAAATGTGGTGAGCGTGCTGGAGGTGATTGGGCGTGATTATCAGAAAGAGCTCTCACTTAAGGATATTAGCAAGGATCTCTTTATCAATCCTGTCTATCTCGGTCAGCTGATCAAGAGGGAAACCAACTCAACCTTTGCGGAATTGCTCAATAAACAGCGAATAAAAGCAGCGCAGCAACTCTTACTGTCGACCAGTGATAGCATCGAAGATATTTGCTATGCAGTTGGCTATAGTAATGTTGGATATTTTTACAAGGTTTTCCGTAAATTGTGCGGAAAATCACCGAAAGCTTATCGGAAACAAGTTGAAACCAGCTTGTAAAAGTTGTATTCCTGTACAAAAAATGCTATAATGTTCAAAATATCTTATGGAGGAAAACATGAAAAAGAATCCTATTTATCTTTGGGTCTTGTTAGTCCTATCAGCCCTCATTTCATCTATGTCATTATTTGGAATCTTGAGTCCATTGCCAAGTAAAGATGTGCTTCGTGCTAGCCTGGCGAATAGCGGGACGCTTACTGCTCAGCAATTAGAAGACACAGTCAACTATACTTACCAAGTAACAGCGTTATCGCACTCTATTTTTAATACGTTGTTGATTGTCTTATCTGCAATTCTAGTTGTAGTAGCTTTTGTATTTCTAGTACGTAAAAATGTGCAATTCGCAAACTATGCTTATATTGGCTATGTTCTACTAGCGATTGTTGGTTTGGTTTATAGCTATATGAACGTTCAAGATGCGGTTCAATTAATCAAAGATTCTACCCTCGGCCTAGGAATGGGAGCATTAGCACAAGGAACGAATATTTTGTTCA
Source organism: bacterium (assembly GCA_905221415.1). Lineage (GTDB taxonomy): Bacteria > Bacillota > Bacilli > Lactobacillales > Streptococcaceae > Streptococcus. The sequence goes on along the minus strand of CAJNDC010000004.1, from coordinate 7,711 downwards.
TCATTATCAATGTTCTCTTTTTAGCCTTAGTCTTTTACAAGATGTGGCGCCAACAAAAAGATTTGGCCGAAGAAGTCGAAGCAGAAGAAGTTGCCTAAGTATTGACAAAAAAGAACTATCAAGTTACAATCTTGGTAGTTCTTTTTAAATCGTAAACAAAAAATCGAGGTCAACATGAAAAAAATATCCCTAGTGTATATCAGTTTGAGTGGGAATACAGAGAGTTTTGTAACCAGGCTCAAGGACTATCTCCTGTCTCAGTACGAAGAAATTGAGGTCCAAAAAATCCATATCAAGGATTTGGTCAAGGAAGGCCAAGAATTCTTTGAAATGGAACATCCCTATGTTGCTTTCTTGCCGACCTATCTGGAAGGTGGAAATGGTGTCGACAACGGCGATGTTGAGATTCTAACGACTCCAGTGGGCGACTTTATCGCTTATGGAGACAATGCTAGTAAGTGTTTTGGGGTAGTGGGATCTGGTAATCGCAATTTTAACAATCAATACTGCCTGACAGCCAAGCAGTATAGCCAGCGCTTTGGCTTCCCGGTCCTAGCAGACTTTGAAATGCGTGGTATGCTGGGAGATATTAAAAAAGTCGCAGCGATTATCGCGGACTTGTATGAGTTAGAGACAGAAAAATAAAGTAGTTCTGAGGGGCAGTTGAGATTTTCAACTGCTTTTCGTGTATGCAAAAAGCACCCCGTAAGGGTGCCATTTTATAAACTATCCTGCTTTTCCGATGGCAAGTGCATAGATAAAGAAAATAGCAAAGCCAAAGAGGAAAATCAATCCTGCGATAGCGAGGAGTTTTAGCCAATAAGGAAGATTTTTATTCTCACGTGTCACCAATACATAGTTCAAAAGAGCGAAGAATGGTGTTGTCAGGAAAGAACCGATCATGGCGAAGCGGAGCATGGTTGACACTTGACCAGCAAAGAATTTAATAATTACGATACCAATGATAGCGGTAATGGTCATCCAGATGTTCAAAGATTTGCGAGAATCCTCTTTTTGACGAATTAAGAGTCGTAGCGATTCCTGATTGACACGAGAGTAGCCATCGATAACGGTGATGACCGTTCCAAAGATACAAAGAAAGGCGATAAAGGTAATCAAATAACGGGACCATTCTCCAAGAACAGAGGCATACATACCCACAAATTGAGAGATGTATTTGGCTGAAGCAGCTTCAACTGCCTGCCCGGTAGGATACTGAATGAGTGCTCCGAGTGCTACAAAAAATACAGCTAGGATAGCAGTTCCAATGTAACCAACGTTAAAGTCGAAAAGGGCGTCCTCTGTATTAAAGTTGACAGTCTTTTTCTTTTCAGCAGACCAGAGTGAGTTGATGGCTGAAATTTCAATAGGGGCAGGCATCCATCCTAGGAGGGAAACGATAAAAGGGAGGGCTGCCATTTGCCAAGGTGTCTTCTCGACAAAATCAGAGCTGTATTCTGGATGCTTAATTGCTGCAATGATAACTGCAAGAACGGTTGCAATAGTCAAAGCAGACATGATCCATTTTGCCATACCATCCAACAGTTTGTAGCCACCAAAGAGTAGCATGGCCCAAATGACTGCAACAAGGATGAGGGACCACTGAGTGATGCTAAGACCGATCATTGGAAAAGCGCTAGCGATGATGGCTGAGCAAAGGATAGCGACCCCGGCTGTGTTGACCATAGCAGAAAAGACATTGAGGATAAAGAAAATCCAGAGATAGAGTTTCCCTTTTTCAGCGTAGCCTTCGACCAAGGTTTTACCAGTATCAGCAGTATATTCTGCACCAAAACGGAAAAATGGATATTTAAAAACATTGGCCAAGATAACCAATAGGAGTAGTGACCAACCATAAGAACCACCAGCTTGAGTAGAGGATACAATGTGAGAACCTCCAACGGCGGCAGAAGCCATGAGGATACCTGGCCCCATTGCCTTTAGTTTGCTTGTCCAGGTTGACTGGCTTGATAACGTAACTTGTGACATAATAAACACTCCTATTTTTGAATTTTCAGAATAATCTGAATAGATAGCTACTATTCTACAAAAAACTTAAACGAAATGCAAGAATATTTTGAAAAAATACAGAAAATTACAGAAAACTTTACATGTATTAATGAAATTTCTCCAAGGAGAATATGGTAAAGCCTAAAAAAATCCGAGAAGAAAGCTTCTCGGATTTTGATTATTTCAATTGATCTGTGACGTCTTTTGAGAGCAACATTCCCAGATGGTAAGTTTTATTGATATGTGCAATGACATCATTGATATTTTCAGTCGTGTGAATTTTCTCTTTGATGTCAGACCTAAATGTCTCGTCCTTCAAGAGTTGCTCTTGGTAGAGTCTTTGAAGTCTTTCCTTCTCGTACTTATTGAGCAGAAAAAGGAAAACCAAGCTAATTATAACGAGGATATAAGCATATTGACTCATAAGGAATCTCCCAGTGTGATAAATAAATAGTAGTGAATAGATCGAATTAGTGAAGCGCCAAGCCAAATCACTATAGTTACGACGTCATGGCCTCTAAATCGATTATATTTAGGGGCCATGACTAGTGAAGCAGTTAGCTAGTCCGCATATAGCGGCTAGCGTCTAACAATTAGGAACTTTAGTTCCAATTGTTAGTGCTGAATCACATCTTCTCTGGTGCTTCTACTCCGAGCAAACGAAGAGCTTCTTTGAGGACGACTGCGGTTGCGTAGCTGAGGGCCAGACGATTGTCGCGCTCAGGACTTTCATCTAGGATACGTGTATGTGCATAATATTTGTTAAATGCTTGAGCCAAACTAATCGCAAATTTCGCAATGATAGAAGGTTCAAAGTTATCTGCTGCACGATTGATAATACGTGGGAAGTCTTGGAGTAGTTTAATGATTTCCCAGCTTTCAGCATCATTCAGGCTGTAGTTGCCAGCTGTATCTGGTTTGAAATCGGCTTTGCGCAAAATAGATTGGATACGAGCGTAGGCGTATTGAACGTAAGGTCCAGTTTCTCCTTCAAAGGATACCATAGCTTCAAGGTCGAAGTCATATCCATTTGTACGGTCGGTTTTAAGATCATAGAACTTGATAGCCCCAACTCCAACAGCGTGGGCAACCTGGTCTTTATTTTCTAACTCAGGATTTTTCGCTTCGATTTGGGCCTTGGCACGGCTAACAGCCTCTGCAACAGTAGGCTCTAGCAAGATGACATTTCCTTTACGAGTAGAGAGTTTTTTCCCTTCTTTTGTTACCAATCCAAACGGAACATGGACAATGTCTTGGCTCCAATCGTAGCCCATCTCTTGTAATACTGCCTTGAGTTGTTTAAAGTGGGCAGATTGTTCTTGGCCAACAACATAGATGGATTTGGCAAATTGGTATTCGTTTTTACGGTAGAGGGCTGCAGCCAAGTCACGTGTGATATAGAGAGTTGCACCATCAGATTTCTTGATAAGGGCTGGATGTTCAATTCCATATTTCTCAAGATTGACAACTTGGGCTCCTTCTGACTCAACAAGAAGACCTTTTTCAGCGAGAATGTCTACAACAGCATCCATCTTATCGTTGTAAAAGGCTTCCCCGTTGTAGCTATCAAATTCGACTTGCAATTCATTGTAAAGACGGTTGAATTCCACTAAACTTTCATCACGGAACCATTGCCAGAGAGCGAGAGCTTCCTCATCTCCATTTTCCAGTTTGCGGAACCATTCGCGTGCTTCTTCATCCAAGCTAGGGTCTTTTTCAGCTTCAGCATTGATGCGAACGTAGAGTTTAAGAAGTTCATCGATTGGATGCGCTTTAACGGCTTCCTCATTTCCCCATTTCTTGTAGGCAACGATCAACATTCCAAACTGTTTACCCCAGTCTCCCAAATGGTTGACCTTGACTGTTTGATAGCCGATCTTTTGGAAAATATGTGACAAGCTATCTCCGATAACAGTTGAACGCAAGTGCCCAATAGAGAATGGTTTTGCGATGTTCGGACTAGACATATCGATAACGACATTTTCTTGCTTGCCAATGGTTTGGTCGGCATAGTGCTCTTTTTCAGTGATAACATCCTGTAATACCTGAGCCGAAATAGCACTTTTATCAAGGAAAAAGTTGACGTAAGGTCCAGTAGCAACAATCTTTTCAAAGGTTTGGCTGTTGATTTTTGCAGCAATATCTGCTGCGATCATTTGCGGAGCTTTACGCTCGACCTTTGCTAGAGAAAAGGCAGGGAAGGCGATGTCTCCCATTTCTGAGTTTTTAGGTGTTTCCAGTAAATTTAAAATAGCCTCTTGGTCCAGGCTATCAATGATGCTAGCCAACTCGCTAGCAATCAATTCTTTTGTATTCATAAGGGCTCCTTTTGGGCTTTTTTACTATTTTAACACAATTTACTACATTTTTTGAGAAAGAAAAGAATTTTTTTGAATTCTCTATTTTTTTTGGTATAATGTAGTTATAAAATAAATGTAAAACTTGTTATAAATATTCACTTAAGAGGATAATATGAGAAAAAGAGAACGGCATCAATTGATTAAAAAGATGATCACCGAAGAAAAACTTGGGACACAAAAAGAGATTCAAGATCGTTTAGAAGCTCGTAATGTTTATGTGACACAAACGACTTTGTCGCGTGATTTGCGTGAAATCGGCTTGACCAAGGTTAAGAAAAATGATATGGTGTATTATGTACTAGCAAATGAGACAGATAAGATTGATTTAGTTGAGTTTTTGTCTCATCATTTAGAAGGTGTTGCAAGAGCAGAGTTCACCTTGGTACTTCATACCAAACTTGGGGAAGCTGCAGTCTTAGCAAACATTGTAGATGCGAACAAGGATGAATGGATTTTAGGAACGGTTGCTGGTGCTAATACCTTATTGGTTATTTGTCGAGACCAGCACGTTGCCAAGCTGATGGAAGATCGTTTGCTAGATTTGATGAAAGATAAATAAGGTCTTGGGAGTTGCTCTCAAGACTTATTTTTAGCAAGGAGAGACGGAAAATGGCAACAGAAAAGCTATCACCCGGCATGCAACAGTATGTGGATATTAAGAAACAATACCCAGATGCTTTTTTGCTTTTTCGGATGGGTGATTTTTACGAGTTGTTCTATGAAGATGCAATCAATGCAGCACAGATTTTAGAAATTTCCTTAACAAGTCGGAATAAAAATGCAGAAAATCCGATACCCATGGCGGGCGTCCCCTATCATTCTGCCCAACAGTATATCGATGTTCTGATTGAGCAGGGATACAAAGTTGCCATAGCCGAGCAGATGGAAGATCCCAAACAAGCAGTTGGGGTTGTCAAGCGAGAGGTGGTCCAAGTCATCACACCTGGAACGGTCGTCGATAGCACTAAGCCGGATAGTCAGAATAATTTCTTGGTTGCTTTAGATCGTGATGGCAATCAATTTGGCTTAGCTTATATGGATCTAGTGACAGGTGATTTTTATGTGACAGGTTTATTGGATTTTACGCTGGTTTGTGGGGAAATCCGTAATCTCAAGTCTCGAGAAATCGTGCTGGGTTATGACTTGACTGAGGAAGAAGAACAAATCCTCAGTCGTCAGATGAATCTGGTTCTTTCCTATGAGAAAGAAGGTTTTGAGGACATCCATTTATTGGATTCACGTTTAGCAACTGTCGAGCAAGCGGCAGCTAGTAAGTTGCTCCAGTATGTTCATCGAACCCAGATGCGGGAATTGAACCACCTCAAACCTGTCATCCGCTATGAAATCAAAGATTTCTTACAGATGGATTATGCGACCAAGGCCAGTCTGGATTTGGTTGAGAATGCCCGTTCAGGCAAGAAGCAAGGCAGTCTTTTCTGGCTTTTGGATGAAACCAAAACGGCTATGGGTATGCGGCTCTTACGTTCTTGGATTCATCGTCCTTTGATTGATAAGGAGCGAATCGTCCAACGTCAAGAGGTGGTGCAGGTCTTTCTTGACCACTTCTTTGAGCGCAGTGATTTAACGGACAGTCTCAAGGGTGTTTATGACATCGAACGTTTGGCTAGTCGGGTTTCTTTTGGCAAGACCAATCCCAAGGATCTCTTGCAGTTGGCGACCACCTTATCCAGTGTACCACGGATTCGTGCGATTTTAGAAGGGATGGAGCAGCCTGCTCTGGCCTATCTTATCGAACAGTTAGATGCCATCCCTGAGTTGGAGAACTTGATTAGTGCTGCCATTGCTCCTGAAGCTCCTCACGTGATTACGGAGGGTGGCATTATCCGAACTGGATTTGATGAGACCTTAGACAAGTACCGTCGTGTGCTCAGAGAAGGAACTAGCTGGATTGCTGAGATTGAGGCTAAGGAGAGAGAAAACTCTGGCATCAGCACGCTTAAGATTGACTACAATAAAAAAGACGGCTACTATTTCCATGTGACTAATTCGCAACTGGGAAATGTGCCAGCCCACTTTTTCCGCAAGGCAACGTTGAAAAACTCAGAACGCTTTGGTACTGAGGAATTAGCCCGTATCGAGGGGGATATGCTGGAGGCGCGTGAAAAGTCAGCCAACCTAGAATATGAAATCTTTATGCGCATCCGTGAGGAAGTCAGCAAGTACATCCAGCGTTTGCAGGCTCTAGCCCAAGGAATTGCGACAGTTGATGTCTTGCAAAGTCTAGCAGTTGTGGCTGAAACCCAGCATTTGATTCGACCGGAGTTTGGAGACGATTCACAAATTGATATCCAGAAAGGGCGCCATGCTGTCGTTGAAAAGGTCATGGGAGCTCAGACCTATATTCCTAACACTATTCAGATGGCAGAAGATACCAGCATTCAATTGATTACAGGGCCCAACATGAGTGGGAAGTCTACTTATATGCGCCAGCTAGCCATAACTGCGGTTATGGCCCAGCTAGGCTCGTATGTGCCGGCAGAAAGCGCCTATTTGCCGATTTTTGATGCCATCTTTACCCGTATCGGAGCAGCAGATGACTTGGTTTCAGGTCAATCAACCTTCATGGTAGAGATGATGGAGGCCGACAATGCCATTTCGCATGCGACCAAGGATTCCTTGATTCTCTTTGATGAATTGGGACGGGGAACTGCAACTTATGATGGGATGGCTCTTGCCCAGTCCATCATCGAATACATCCATGAACATATCGGAGCCAAAACCCTCTTTGCGACCCACTACCATGAGTTGACCAGTCTGGAGTCTAGCTTGGAACACTTGGTCAATGTCCACGTGGCAACCTTAGAACAGGATGGACAGGTCACCTTCCTTCACAAGATCGAACCAGGACCAGCTGACAAATCCTACGGTATCCACGTTGCTAAGATTGCTGGCTTACCAGCAGAACTTTTAGCAAGGGCGGATAAGATTTTGACCCAGCTAGAGAATCAAGGGACGGAAAGTCCTGCTCTGATGAGAGAAACAAGTGCTGTTACTGAACAGATGTCACTCTTTGACGCGCCTGCAGAGCATCCTATCCTAGCAGAATTAGCTAAACTGGATGTGTACAATATGACACCTATGCAGGCTATGAATGTCTTAGTCGAGCTCAAACAAAAATTATAAAAAGAGCCCACTCATGCAGTGTACTGACCCCAAAAAGTTAGACAATTAATTTAAGTAAAGGATTTAGTTCTGTACTGCACAGGACTAAGTCCTTTTAGTTTGACCTTAATTCGTTTGTTGTTGTAGTAATCAATATAGTCTACAATGGCTTGTTCCAATTGGTTAAGCGACTGAAACGATTTCTCATAACCATAAAA